>DATNQP010000472.1:0-7591 GCA_036703965.1 Leptolyngbyaceae cyanobacterium | reverse complement strand
TCATAACGCCGGGTTGCACTTGCTCCTTTCATCTTTTGCAGCCAGGTGGTGACTTCTAGGGTGTCACCGGCAACAGCTGGGCGAAGATAATCGATTTCGATGTGTCGCATCACAAAAACGCCACCGAGTTCTCGGCAGCGCTCAAGGGTAAAGCCCAGATGTTCAGAGTGTTCAATCGCTGCCTGTTCTAAATAATTCTGGTAGACGGCATTATTGACATGTCCCAAGGGGTCCATCTCGTAATGCCGCACCCGCAGCTGGGTGGTGAAGGTTTGCATGCGATCGGATTAGGGATTGGAGATTAGGGATTGGCGCGGGAATAATGGTACTATAAAAGACTATGCATATTCACGAAGTGCTGCAAACATGGGTTTCGGTGAATAGTCCTGAAGGAATTTTGTAGCATCTTCTACACAGAGAGGGCGACTAAATAAGTAACCTTGTATCTGTTCACAGTGGAGCGATCGCAATAACTCGAATTGCTCCTGAGTTTCCACACCTTCTGCAACAACTCGCAGATTGAGAGCATGCCCTAAAGCAATTACAGCCGAGATAATCGCCTTATCCTGCGGGTTATCTGTCAGCTCTTCAATAAAGGATTGATCGAGCTTTAGGGTATGGAACGGAAATTTCTTGAGATAACCCAGCGAAGAATAGCCCGTCCCAAAATCGTCCATACTGATGTGAATTCCCATTGCCTGCAAGTCGAGCAGCATCATTCTGGCAAAGTCCACATTCTGTATGATGATTGTCTCCGTAATTTCCAACTCCAGAAACTGGGGAGCTAGTCCTGTCTCTTCTAAAATCCACGCCACCGTTGCCACCAGATTCGGTTGTTGGAACTGCCGAGGCGAGAGGTTGACGGCTACCCGTAGCGGTGAAATTCCGGCTTCCTGCCAAACTTTATTTTGGGAACAGGCAGTCCGTAGCACCCATTCATTAATCGGTACGATTAACCCATTTTCTTCAGCTAGAGGGATAAATGTTTCAGGAGGAACAAGCCCCAATTCTGGGTGCTGCCAGCGCACTAGAGCCTCAATCCCCGTCAGTTCTCCCGTGTTGATATTCACCTGAGGCTGGTAGTAAAGTACAAACTCTCCTTGCTTTAGAGCATGGTGTAGTCGATTTTCCAGCGTCAACAGCTCCTGTGCATGAGAATTCATCGCTGGGATGTAAAACTGATAGTTATTCCGACCTTGTTCCTTAGCACGGTATAAAGCAGCATCCGCATTTCTCAACAGAGTTTGGACATCCTCGCCATCACAAGGACATAGAGCGATTCCAATACTACTTGTGATATAAAGTTCGTTACATTCTAGGTTAAATGGCTCCTGAAGCGTATCTAGAATTCGTTGAGCAATCTTAGCGGCCTGTTCTGAACAAGAGATTTGAGGCAGCAGTAAAGTGAACTCATCACCTCCCCAACGGGCAAAGGTGTCACCCTCTCGCAGACGGGCGATCACTCGTTGAGCAACCTGTTGCAATAATTGATCGCCCACCGCGTGACCGAGTGTATCGTTAATGGTCTTAAAGCGATCCAAATCTAGAAACATCACGGCCAGTATATTCTGGCTCCTCCTCGCATTTACCAGGGATTGGAGGAGTCGGTCGTTGAACAGTGTGCGGTTGGGCAGACCGGTCAGTAAGTCATGAAAAGCCTGATACTGGATCATGGCTTGTGCTTGCTTGCGCTCAGTGATATCGCGCACAATGATTAGGGCTTCATCATTCCCAACGCTAACGATTCGGGCCTCGAAATCAATTAGGTTGCCGTTTTGTGGGAGCTGATACTCAAAAGTCTGTACTTCGCCGGTAGAGAGGGCTTGTTCTATAGAGTGTATGCAGACTTCAGCTACCTGATTCGGCAACACTTCAGAGATTTTTTTACCTAAGAATTCACTCTCAAGTCGCATCAGACTGTAGTCTTTTGTCCTTTTGAAGTCGAGAAAGGTGCCATCGGGGCTGACTCGAAACATCAAATCGGGTATGGCATTGAGGAGGGCGCGATTTCTTGCTTCACTTTTACGCAATATCTGTTCTGAAAGCTTGCGCTCGGTGATATCAGTTAGCATCCCCAAAGAACCAGCGTAGTTCCCCAATTGATCGAAAATGGGATTTGTGGACACGATTGCCCAAAGGTCTGAGCCATCCTTCCGGCGGAACTTGAAATCATGTTGTTCTTGGATGCCTTGGCGACGGCGCTCAATATTCGCTGTTGCGATCGCCATACCTTCCTCATCCATAAAGGCAAACAGGGGTTGCCCTTGCATTTCCTCTAAGGTGTAGCCCAACATTTGAGCCATTTGACTATTGACAAAAACTGTCTTACTTTCAGCATCAATGATCCAGACGCCTTCGGAGGTTGTCTCGATGATGCGACGATATTGCTCTTCGCTTTGCCGCAGCGCCTCCTCTGCCTGCTTCCGCTCAGTGATATCCATCGCTACACAGACCATCCGTATTGGTCTGTCGGTTTCGTCACGGTAAACCCGACCTTTATTCCCTATCCAGTGCAGGGTTCCGTCCGGCCAAATGACGCGAAATTCTATTCCATAATCCGTCCCCTCCTCAACGGCACGAGCCACGGCTAGAGCAAAAGACTCGCGGTCTTCAGGATGAATAGAATCAAGAAAGGCTTCATAAGTGGGATGATACGAACCAATCGGCAGCCCAAATACTGGTCCAAGTTGGTCAGAATACACCACATCATTAGTCAGGATGTTCCAATTCCAAGTACCCATGTGGGCGACTTCCAAGGCTAACCTCAGTCGGGCTTCGCTTTCCCGGCGATCCTCCTCGATCTGCTTGCGTTCGGTGATATCCTGTGCGATTGCACAGACACGATTGACCTGCCCTGACTCATCGAGTATCGAAAAGGCACGCTCCCAGATCCAACGGACTGAGCCATCGGGTCGTACAATGCGATACTCTTCTTGAGTATCCTCTCCTTGACTCTGCTTCTTCATGGCGGTGGCTACGCGATCGCGATCCTCTGGATGAATAGCCTCCATAAAGGACATAGGCTCTTGGTACACACTTTTACAAGAGCGACCCCATATTTCTTCATAAGCGGGACTAACATAGGACACCTCAAAATTTGTGGGGGCAATCAGCCAGAAGACCTCATTGACATTCTCTGCCAGTTTATGAAAGCGGGTCTGGCTCTCCCACAGCGCCTCTTGACTCTGGCGGAGCGCGGCCTCAGTTCGCTTGAATTGGCTGATATCCCGCCCCACTGATTGGAGTTCAATTAAGTGGTTGTGTTCGTCAAATACGGCTCGGTTGTTCCACTGCTGCCAGCGAACCTCCTCTTTGACTATGACACGGTGCTCAATCGTTGCTACAGGGCTTGCTGGACTTAGAGAAGCCAAATGCTTTTCGCATTTTTCCTGGTCTTCCTCTGGAATGAGGGGAATAAAGCTATGCCCAATTAGCTCCTCTCGCTTCTTGTTGAAATAGCGACAGTAGGCATCATTGACGAAAGTAAGCATACCGTCGGGCTTACACCGACAGATCAGTTCCGTTTGATCCTCAACGATTGCCTGATAGCGAGCTTTGGTTTGACGCAGTGCTGACTCGACCCGCTTGCGTTTCGTAATATCTTCCTGGACAGAAACCCAGTACTTTTTCCCGGCTACTTCTAGACTGCTGATCTGAGCTGAACTAATAAATAATGTTCCGTCCTTCTTACGGTTATTAAATTCTCCTTTCCAGGCTCCCTGGCTCTGGAATTGCTGGCTGATTTCACCGATAATCCGATTACTCTCTTGCGGTGAGGTGGTGCTGAGAATTGACACATGTTTGCCAGTCAATTCACCTGGCTGATAGCCAAACATGGTGTCGAAGGCCGGATTCGTAAAGAAGATGATCCCGTTCTCGTCATATACTTTGACCCCTTCTACCAGGCTCTCTAGCACTCGCCCATGAATTTTAAGCATTTCTTCCGTCTCTAGGCGGTAGGTGATATCGCGTAGTAGCCAACGCCGACCAATCACTTTGCCTTCCCAGTCGCAGATGCTAGCAACACTCAGCGCCGCATCAAAAGGTTTGGCATTAAAGGGACACAGGTGTATTATCCACTCTGGCTCTCGCTCTACCAGTCGCAACCAGTCTAGTTCAAATCGAAAGGCTGCTCTCTCTTCGTTGGGAATAAAGATCAGTAGGGGTTTTCCTACTAAGAAATGCTGTTGAACATTGAGCAGCCTAGCTGCCGCCTGGTTCGCCTCCTGGATTATCCCGTTTGTATCAGTCACCAGGTAACCGTCTGGAGCACACTCGAACAGCTCTTGGTATCGCTGACGTTCTACTTCCACTGTTTTGCGAGCGATCGCAAGTTCCTCATTTTTTTGACACAGCTGGTCGTAAGCTACTTCTAGCTCTTCTAATGCGGTATTGAGTTCCTCGAAAGCTTCCCTCAGTAAGTTTCGTGGTGCAAGAAATAATTCTTTGGCACTCTGGTGTAGCTGTTCTACACGATTGCGCCTGAATTCTATTTCGTAGGTAAATTCGTCCCCGTTCAAGGTGGCCTCCTTGTGTTTTTTCGCCTGACTAGTGCAAAAGAACGAGTTTGCTCGATTTAACTCAATGAATGGCGTAAAACCGCAGGAAAATCTTGGGACGGTGCGAAGCGCGAAGCTTATCCGTTAGAGTCGCGCTTGCTTATTGAGGGCAACAGTCGGGCTTCTTGTTGAACCTGCCTGAATTAACAACAAGAATCTGTTAACTGTGACACTTTTATAGATTTTCTTAATTGGATATTATCCTATCTCACCTTTCTAGGCAGTCTACTACAGTCATGGTGTAATTCGACAAGCTCTGCCTTTGGAGAGATTAGTCGCCGCCAATCCCTAGCAATTCTTTATGTGACGGCATTAAAGGCAAACCTTCGTAGAGATGCATGGTCATGCGCCTCTAGCCAAAATTTAATGCCATATCGAAATATCAAAGGAAATTGGTAAGTAGCTAGGCTCCCATTAAACACAAGTTGTCGTGTGTCGGGTACTAGGGACTGGTGACTGGGTAAGGCTTCCCAATCCCCAATCCCTAATCCCCAATCACTAAACCCAGTAATGTTTATTTCCACCAACCTACTTATTAGAGGTATATCTTCTAGAAAAAAGTCACAGAAGAACATTAACTAAGGATATTAACTCCTCCATCCCAAGTCTTGCCGTGTACACAGTCTGTCTACCGTCAATACCCTTTAAATCTTCAAGATGTTTTTGAATTCCCGATACTCCAATAGTTCTTAAAGTGGCTAAAAAAGCTCTATCACTGTAAACTTCATCAGAGAACGAGATTTCGTAGCTTTTTGAAGCATCTTGTATGCGTGCGGCTTTGTTGACTATTGAGCCAAAATAATCCAGACGATTATTCAGATTTACCAACACGGCTGAGCCGCGATGAATTCCGAACTTAACTTTGACTTGTTCATCCTCATGGCGGTTTGTATTGTAGTTCCTGAACTCTTCCAGAGCAACTGCCGCTGCTTTGATCGCTTGTTCATTAGTGACAAAAGAAGCCATCACCGCATCGCCTATCGTTTTGATGACAGTTCCGCCAGACTGTTCAATTGCCTGAAACAAGATTTCAAAGTGGTCACGGACAATGTTGTAGGCTTTTGCGTCTCCCAGCTTTTCATACATCCTCGTAGAACCAGTAATATCAGTGAACATGATGGTGGCGGCTCGAATTTTCATCCGTTCTCGCCCTGATAATACTTGGTCACCAAATAAGCGCTTGTAATCGGGATAATGGATAATTTGAAGACCGGACAGGCGGGGAGGAAGTTGGTCTAATGTCAGCTCATTTGGTAATTCATCAGCATGCATAATTAGACCCGATAGCGCGTGACCCACGTTAGTCAATTCAATTCTGACTTTACCAGGGCGGACAGTCAGTTGTTTCTTGTCAAATTGGTTACCTGCCAACTGCTTTATGGAAATTTCCTGGAGTTCGTCTATCTCTTTTCCCTCTACCAATAAAATTCCTTTGGCACAAGTCAGAGGACAGCAGTAGCGATATCTACCTTTTTTTAAAGTGACAATAGCAAACTCCGTCGCATTAAGGGGAGTAACCAGTTGAAATTTAGCCTTCAATACGGGAGGAGGAGCGCATACGGGAGAAAGTTTATGGTCTTCAATCTCTTTATTTAGGGAAAAAGTCACTTCGACGCGATCCAAGAAATCCACCTCAAAGCTACGTTCGCACATCTCGCAAAAGGAGAGGGCTGATGCGTCTACTAAGTCATTGAATTCAGAGGTAATCATATTGCAGTGGGGACAATGCACATCCCAATGCAGATCAAATAATCCTGCCTTTACACCGTAGAAAAGTTCAGAAATAATTATATTTACGTCTAGAGCCGAATAATCAGCTACATAAAAGGGATTTATCCTGAGTCTTTGTAGAAGATTAGATTGAAGCAACCAATCTTTTATCGCCTCAATCGCAACAGCACTAGCACTGGGACGTTTTTTGAGTTTTTCAATTTTTTCCTTCAGAAGATCAATATTCATGGGAACGTTGCTTTCAGAACTTGATGCAACGAACTCCCCACCAGAACGTTATGTTCTAGATGGTGGAGCGTTGTTGTACGAGATGCGCTTGAGATAATCGTTTAGCAGATGTCCCTGAACTTACTTCATTAAAGTTAACAACACGATCAGAAAAAGGAATCAGCGTTTTGGTAGAACTCCGCCTAAGTAACCTCTACCCAATTGCAATCAAAAGAATTACTCCTTAATGCAGATTCACCAGACATATTGTGCAATGAGTGCAGGCTAATTCTTAAACTGGCGTACTTGATTGCACAACATCTTTTTTGAAACTGCACTAGTTCCCCTGCTATCCAAGCTGCTACGACAGAATGCAACTTGGTAGTCGGCTTGTCGAACGAGTATAAGGCGATACTCTATAGCTTCTTAAACCTTCAGTTTCACTTCGTTAACGGGAAGCGGCTGACGATCTAACAGTGCGATCGCAAAGCGGTAGTGAACCTAGATTGCTCAATCCCGACTGAGCTACAGTTATCTTCACTGAAGCTTTACAAAGTTAACGGGAATCTATTGGCTAATTTAAAGACTCTGTAAAGTTACACCTTTGGTAGTTGTGGCATTCCGTATGTTGCCTTATTCTAAGCCGCGATTTAGATAGGCTTGCCTTATCAAAGGTATAAGTTTAAGTTATCTAAATGGGGCGATCGCTTCACCAATCAACTTACCCACATCTACTACCTCTCAGGAGGAAGGCACCATATGAGATCAATAACAACAAATGGTTGCAAGATCGGAGTTACACTGACCGCCCTCACGGTGCTGGGACTGGCTAGGTCCCAACCTGCTGACGCAGCATCTTTGTATTCCATCACCGACCTCGGCACCCTTGGTGGTGACGTCAGCTACGCCTTTGGAATCAACAATGCTGGACAGGTGGTTGGTCAATCATTCACTGTTATTGGGGGACAACCTCGCGCTTTCCTCTGGAGCGAGGGCAGGGGGATGCAAAACCTCGGTACTCTCGGTGGGGACAACAGCGCTGCCTTCGACATCAACAACGCTGGTCAGGTAGCTGGTTACTCATACACTGGCAG
>DATNQP010000471.1:0-3972 GCA_036703965.1 Leptolyngbyaceae cyanobacterium | reverse complement strand
TTGAAGAGCAATCAATTGACTCAGCCAATCTAGAGCTGTTCTCTACGTTTGTGGAGCACATGCCTGCTGCCGTAGCAATGCTCGACCGTAACCTGCGTTACTTGCTCACGTCTCGCCGATGGCTGGCTGATTACGCTCTGGAAAACCAAGACCTTGTCGGTCGCTCTCATTATGAAATATTTCCTTTGTTTCAACGTGAGGAGAGCTTTGCCGAGGCTGGGAACTGGGGACTAGGGAGTGGAAAACATGAAAGCAACTTGATGGGAGTTTCTTGCCCTATGCCAATCACCCATCCCCAATCACCCATCCCCAATCACCCATTTAAGCGATGGCAGGAAATTTATACCTTGTGTTTAGCTGGGGAAGCCCAGCAAGGCAACTCAGATTATTTCATCAGAGCTGACGGCTCACGCCAAAGGGTAAAGTGGGAAATCCAGCCTTGGCACACCAATACCGGGGAGATTGGTGGAGTGATCATGTTTACTGAGTTTCAAGAGGGTTCTTCCTTAGCTGAGGACTCCCTGCCCGAAAGTGAGGAGAGCTATCGCCGCATTAAGGAAACAGCCACAGAAGGGATCTGGGGAACTGCCTCACTCACAAAGGCGATCGAGCAGCTGCAACAGGAAATCACAGAGCGTAGGCAGGCACAGGCATTACAGCAGGAATCGGAAGAGCGCTATCGCTCTTTGATTGCCGCAATGGCAGAGGGAATTATTTTACAAGATGCTACGGGGCTGATTCGCACCTGCAACGCAGCAGCGGAGCGCATCCTGGGGTTGTCGGCTGATCAGCTGATGGAGCTAGCTTCGATTGACCCCCTCTGGCGTGCCATTACAGAAAATGGCGAACCTTTCCCAGCGTCGGAACATCCAATCAACGTGACGCTGCGTACCGGGCAGCCTTTTACCGATGTGATTATGGGTATCCACAAACCTGACGGTACCCTGACCTGGCTAACCATTAATTCGCAACCCCTGTTTCGTGCCAATGAAACAACTCCCTATGCGGCTGTCGCTTCCTTTGTTGACATCACTAACCGTAAACGCATAGAAGCGGCGCTGCGGGAGAGTGAAGAACGCTTCCGCGCTACCTTCGAGCAAGCGGCTGTTGGTATTACCCACGCTTCAATCGATGGCAGATTTAGGCGGGTTAACCAAAAATTTTGCGACATTACAGGCTACACCCGTGAAGAAGTGTTGGAACGAATGTTCCAAGACATTACCCACCCAGATGATTGGGCGGTTGATCGAGATTGTGTGCGATCGCTTTTAGCCGGTGAAATGGAGACTTACTTACTGGAAAAGCGCTACCTTCGCAAAGATGGTCAATCTATCTGGGTGCAAATTACCACATCCCTAGTACTTACCCCTCAAGGCACCCCCAAGTACTTCCTTCGTGTTGTCCAAGACATCAGCATTCGCAAAGCCGCTGAATTAGCGCTACGACAATCGGAAGCACAATTGCGAGAACAGGCGCAGCGGGAATTGCTACTGAACCAGCTCTCTAACCAAATCCGCAACTCCCTGGAACTGGACACGATTCTCGAAACTGCCGTGCAGGAAATTCGCCAGATGCTGCAAATTGATCGCTGTCAATTTGCCTGGTATCAACCTCATGAGGTTAGAGCCTACTGGGAGGTTGTTAAAGAAGCTCGAAATCTTGATTCTCCCGACCGTAGGGGTCGCTATCCAGCTGACGTTATTGGACCGTTGGCTGACCAGCTCTTGAATCTGGAGATTGTCCAGGTAGATGATGCAGAGACTATCAGCGACCCGGCTTTCCAGCAGTTCTTTCGCTCCTTGGGCTGTATGTCAGTGTTGTCGTTGCCGATGCAGACGCCTTTGGGTACTATTTGCGTAATCAACTGTATCCATAGTAGTGAGGCTCGACCTTGGACTCAGAGCGAAGTGGAACTCCTGCAAGCAGTAAAGGCTCAACTCCTGATTGCGATTAAACAGGCTGATCTCTACGCCGCCAGCCGCACAGCTACTCAGCAAGCCCAAGAGCAAGCTACTCAACTAGAACAAACCCTGCGTGAGTTGCAACGCACCCAAGCTCAGTTGATTCAGAGTGAAAAAATGTCGAGCTTGGGTCAACTAGTTGCTGGTGTGGCTCACGAAATTAATAACCCAGTTAACTTCATTTACGGCAATCTGATCTACGCCCAAGAGTATTCTCAGGACCTCTTAGCTTTAGTGCAACTTTATCGGGCTACCTACCCCAATCCCCCAGGAGTCATTAGAGAGCGGATAGATGCTATCGACCTGGACTTTTTAGTGGGCGACCTAACGCAACTCCAAGACTCGATGAAGGTGGGCGCTGAGCGCATCCGGGAGATTGTGCGATCGCTGCGGACGTTCTCCCGCTTAGATGAGTCGGACAGCAAGCAGGTAGACATTCACTCAGGTATTGAGAGTACCTTGATGATTCTTCAAAATCGGTTGAAGGCGAAGCCAGATCATGCCGCCATCTGTGTCATTAAGGAGTATGGCGACTTGCCACTGGTGGAGTGCTATCCGGGACAGCTCAATCAGGTATTTATGAATCTGCTCACGAATGCCATAGATGCTCTGGAGGAAAAATTAAGAGGTCAACAGTTATACACAATAGATAATCAGTCGGAAACCGCCACTGAGCTTTCACCAACTATAATCATCAGCACTGGCGTTGTAGGGAGAGACTGTTCCGGCTCAGTTCTAGCTCCTTACCCTAGCCTTAGGGAATCCCCCAAAGCCACGGATTCTCCTGAAAGAGCGAACTCTCACATCTTCATTCGCATTGCCGACAACGGCGTTGGGATGACACAGAAGACGCAACAACAGCTGTTTGACCCCTTCTTTACGACCAAAGCAGTGGGTCGAGGAACGGGTTTAGGGCTAGCGATTAGCTACCAGATTGTCGTCGATAAACACGGCGGTCAGCTACGGTGCAATTCAATAGCCGGACAAGGAGCTGAGTTCGTGGTTGAGATTCCCATAAAACAGCAGTAGAAGGATTGAAGATTGCAACTTTGGAGGTTAGAAGTTCTAAGGTTCAACTCTTGTCTTAATTGCTCACTAATAAGGCGACAGCATAGGCGGCGATTCCCTCTTCTCGTCCTACGGGACCTAACTTTTCATTGGTTGTTGCCTTGATGCCGATTTGGTCAGGGTTTAATTCTAGGGTTACGCTAAGGCGATCGCGCATCATCTTGATGTGAGGCTTAAGCTTAGGACGCTCTGCCACAACAACAGAGTCAATATTCCCGATTGAAAAGCCTTGTGTGTGTACCAGCTGATTGACCTGACTCAATAAAACTAGACTATCCGCGCCTGCCCACTGAGGATCGGTGGGGGGGAAGTAATGACCAATATCGCCCAGACTTAAAGCGCCCAGCATCGCGTCCATAATCGCATGAGTTAGGACATCGGCATCACTGTGACCTAGCAACCCCAATTCATGAGGAATCTCCACCCCACCCAGAATCAGAGGGCGTCCCTTGCATAGCTGATGGATATCGTAACCGTTGCCAATGCGGATCTTCATTGTTTAGAGTTTGTGTCAGCAAGGACGAGGCGATCGCTCGCGCTGCTGTTCAGGACAAGATGCAAAAAGTGCCTTTCGCTACTTTATCATGCTAAGTTTTGATTTTTGTAACAGTTTTTCTTGATCTCAGCCTACTTCCTTGATGCTATGCGCTATCTTAAGGGGGAGAATTAATTCGGTTGCAGGTTTTGTTTTCCTTGACAGGCTTATGGCTTCTAGTCCTAACAGACTTCTCTCCGAAATCTAAGTCTCTACACCTCTCTGATTTTGGAGACAATCTATGTCAATTTATGTAGGCAATCTATCCTATGACGTTACACAAGAGGATCTGAATGCTGTTTTTGCAGAGTATGGCACTGTAAAGCGAGTTCAGCTTCCCACCGACCGTGAAACAGGTCGCTTGCGCGGCTTTGGTTTTGTGGAAATGGGTACTGATGCGGAAGAAGC
>DATNQP010000470.1:0-2806 GCA_036703965.1 Leptolyngbyaceae cyanobacterium | reverse complement strand
CTTAGGCATTGATGGCGTTGAAACTTACTACGCCTACAACAACCCTGATCCCTGGCAACCCAGCCCAAACCAAACTCAGAAAGTGAAACAGCTAAGCGCCACCTACAAATTGCTCAATACCTGCGGTACGGATACCCACGGCTTAAACTTGCTACGGCGTCTATAACTTAACCGAGGTAGGCAATTCTTACACGCTCATCCTTGAGTAACTCTGAGGCAGTACCCGTAAGGGTAAGTTGTCCAGCTTCTAGAACGTAGCCTCTATCGGCAGTTTGTAAAGCGAGGTTAGCATTTTGTTCCACCAGTAAGATGGTGACTCCCTCCTCGTGGAGTTGGCGAATACTCTTGAAGATTTCACGGACAACTTGGGGGGCTAAACCTAGACTGGGTTCATCAAGTAGTAGAAGTTTAGGTCGGCTCATCACGGCACGCGCGATCGCTAACATTTGTTGTTCGCCACCACTGAGAGTACCCGCCAGCTGATGACGACGTTCTCCCAAGCGCGGGAAGGTAAGAAACTGACGTTCAATATCCGATTTAATTCCTAAACGGTCAGAGCGAGTGTAAGCCCCCAACTCCAGATTCGTCAAAACCGTCTGTCGAGCCAGTACTCTACGTCCTTCAGGACTTTGGGCAATACCCAGACTCACCACTTGATCGGGGCGATACCGTGTGATATCTCGCCCGTTGTATAAAATCTGACCTCTGGAGGGGTTGATTAATCGGGAAATGCTTCTGAGCGTGGTACTTTTCCCTGCTCCATTTGCACCAATTAGCGTCACGATCTCACCTTCGTTAACCACCAAATTGGTATCTATGAGAGCCTGGATAGCACCGTAGTTTACATGTAGGCTCTTGACCTCAAGGAGTGGTTTTGTCATTCTCGCGCCCGGTTAATTGCTTACAGATCATAGCTATCAGGCTGGGTACTAAATTCTGCCGGGTCAGCAACCTTTTGGAGGTCGCCAATACGATGCCAGTTTGGGAGCGCCCACAATATGCAGGAGTAAGGTGAGAGTATGGGGAGGGAAGTACGCGATGAGTCTGGCATCTACCCAACTTAGAAGCCATTTTCAAGGAAGGCGATCGCTAGGGCGTGTCATCAATTAGCTGCAAATCCCTTACCAGTGGTGAATTCTGGCTATCAGACTCATTTGGGCTTTATAGCCGTGAAAGGGTTGTTCTGACAGCATTGTAGATTTAATTGATGACACGCCCTAGTATCGCCGTCAGTTTCTGTCTTAAAATCCTCTATACTTCGATCGCTCCAGCAACGCTGCCTACATCAATTCCTTCTGTGATTCGCGATAGCGATAGCGCTGCTGCTTGCAGCAGATCGTCTTTAGCGCTGCTACCTAAAGCACCCCAACAAACATCGATCATGACTGATGGTATTGAGCACATCATTGAGCCACACATTCAAGATCTCGGCGGGTTTCAAGCCCGTCGCCTCCTTCCCTCAGATGTTGTGACACTGGTAGGTCCGTTCATCTTTTTCGATCATCTTGGCCCTGCGGTGTTTCCCCCTGGCAAGGGCGTTGATGTCAGACCCCATCCGCATATCAACCTGGCAACAGTTACTTACCTATTTGAGGGAGTTTTGTTGCATCGCGATAGTGTCGGCAGCGTTCAGGAAATTCATCCAGGTGCCGTGAACTGGATGACAGCAGGGCGAGGGATTGTTCACTCAGAACGGACACCTGAGCATGTGCGGAGTCAAGAAGCCACCCTGCACGGAATCCAGACTTGGGTAGCACTTCCTGACGAACATGAGGAAACAGATCCCTGGTTCCGGCATCATCCAGCAACTGATCTGCCGACTTGGGAAGATGCAGGACTTTCGTTCACACTGATTGCAGGAGAAGCGTATGGTCGCACTTCTCCAGTACAAACGTTTTCTCCCATGATTTATTTAGATGTGCAACTGTCTGCGGGAGCGCAGTTTACTTTACCGAGCAATTACAGTGAGCAAGCGGTTTACAGCGTGACTGAAGGGCTGCTAATTAATGGTGTCTCTCTCGATCAACATCGGTTAGCGCTTCTGACTCCAGGTGCATCGGTAGATATTTCTTGTGAGCGCAATGCTCGCTGTATTGTGGTTGGAGGTCAATCTGTGGGTCAGCGACATAAGTGGTGGAATTTCGTCTCCAGCCGCCTCGATCGCATTGAGCAAGCGAAGCACGATTGGAGAGAGGGACGGTTTGGGCAGGTTTTTGATGAAACAGAATTCATTCCACTGCCAGAGGAATCGAATCGCAAAGAAGGACAACCACTATAGGAGCTGGTTTACACACTGCTGTTAACCACTAACAGCTCCTTCATCTCCTAAATAAGCTTCAATGACCGCTTGGTCATTCTTGACGTTCTCCGGTTCACCCAAAGCAATCAACTGACCAAAGTCTAAAACAGCAATGCGATCGCACAATCCCATCACTAGCGGGACATGATGCTCAATCAGTAGTACCGTCAAGTTGAAGGAGTCGCGGATTTGCCGAATCAACTCACTCAAGGCACCTTTTTCATTAGGGTTCATTCCCGCTGCGGGTTCGTCTAAGAGCAAAACTTTCGGTTCTAGGGCTAAGGCACGGGCAATTTCTAACCGTCGTTGATCGCCATAAGCGAAATTTCGAGCTTGTTGCTCTGATCTTTCGGCAAGTCCCACTAGCTCCAACAATTCTAAGGCTTTCGAGAAGGTTTGCTGTTCTTGGGCGGCGGCTGAGGGCAATCCTAACACGCCTTTAATAAGACCTGTTTTATTGTGAATGTGATGAGCGATCGCTACATTTTCTAACGCCGACAAATTCCC
>DATNQP010000469.1:0-5761 GCA_036703965.1 Leptolyngbyaceae cyanobacterium | reverse complement strand
GAGATGTGCTGATTTTCAGTATGTTTACTATTCATGCCAGTCTGGATAACCACTCCCGACAAATTCGACTCTCCTCAGATAGTCGTTATCAATTGGCATCAGAACCAGTGGATGAAAGGTGGGTGGGAACAAACCCAATTGGTCACTCTGCTGCCGGTAAGCGAGGTCGAATCTGTTAAAGGATGTTAAGTAGGTAGGCACAAATAAACGAAGGTATAGCAAAAGGCAGAAGGAAGAGGGCAGAGGGCAGAAGGTTTATCTTGGTACTTGGTCGTTTCAGCCATTAAATCTGTCCTAACCTTTATGGCGACAGCTATATATCAACAAATGTTAAGAGACTAAAATCCTCTTCTCTTCTGCCGTTCGGACTTCGGCGTGACACTTCGGCAAGCTCAGTGCGGAGACGCTCAGTCGAACGCTGACGCTCACGGAAGCCTTCTGCCCTCTGCCCTCTGCCTTGCCTCAACGACAAATATTAATGCCCACTTACTTAGTCGTGTCAGCGCTATCTATTAAATGACTTATACAAGTCATTTGTCAATAAGTATATGGGCTTAGTTAGACTACGAATTCGTGAGTATGCACAAGAGAGAGGTTGGACACTAAAGGAAGTTTCTGAGCGTTCAGGCGTTGTCTATAGCACTCTCAGAACTTATGCACGTTCTCCTGGATTAGCAACGGTTGATGTGACGGCGCTGCAAAAACTGGCTCGCACGTTTGATGTGATGATGGAAGACTTAATCGAAGTGGTGGAAGACTAGGCGACGCACGAGCAACTGTCTACTTTGCGTGGGTTCAACCTAAGCAGGTAGGCGTCAATAAACACGGGTGAGTCAGGAGTCAGGAGTCAGGAGAGAGCGATCGCCACATAACCTATCAAATGCTACAAGCGCAACCGTACCATTACGTATGTCTTTTGGCTTGCTAAGCCTTCGTTTTACTGTTGACTAATGAGCAATTATGGGGGTTATTGCACTTAGAGCCTGGGTATAGAATAATGCCATTGGTCTACAGTCAGGTAAACTCGCAAACCTTGTGCAATTGAACATAATCAAATCAAGCAATCCTTCCGAAAAGGAATTAACGAATAATGGTCGCTCAGAACTGCCCTTCACCCTACAAGAACTAAAATCTGCTATCCCTGCCTATTGCTTCGAGCCATCACCTTGGAAATCACTTTCCTACTTTTTCCTAGATATCTCAATCATCGGCCTCCTCTACGGGATGGCCGCTTTTTTTGATTCCTGGTGGTTCTGGCCAGTGTTCTGGTTGATGCAAGGCACGATGTTCTGGGCACTATTTGTCGTTGGACACGACTGTGGTCATGGTTCTTTTTCCAAGCAGAAATGGCTAAATAATCTGATTGGGCATCTGGCTCACACCCCCATTCTGGTTCCCTACCACGGTTGGCGCATCAGTCACAGGACTCACCACCAAAACACTGGGAACATCGACACCGATGAAAGCTGGTATCCTGTCACTGAAACCAAGTATCGGAGCATGCGTTGGTGGGAAAAGCTCTTACGCTTCGAGGTTTTGCTGTTTGTTTATCCGCTCTACCTGTTTAAACGTTCTCCAGACAGGGAGTCAGGCTCTCACTTCCTCCCCAGTAGCCCGCTGTTTCGACCATCTGAAAAGTGGGATATTATTACTAGCAGTGTTTGCTGGACTTTAATGGTTGGCTTTTTGAGCTTACTGACTTATGAGTACGGCTGGCTGTTTCTGCTGAAATACTACCTCGGTTCCTATGTGGTGTTCGTAGTCTGGCTTGACTTGGTCACCTTTCTCCACCATACAGAATCAGATATTCCCTGGTATCGCGGCAAAGACTGGTACTTCCTCAAAGGCGCTCTCTCTACCATTGACCGCGACTATGGCTTTATCAATGGCATTCACCACAACATTGGTACCCATGTCGCTCACCACATCTTCCTCAACATGCCCCACTACCATTTAAAAGCGGCGACGGCGGCAATCAAACCGATTTTAGGGGACTACTACCGAAAATCCGACGAGTCCATCTTCAAGTCTTTCCTACGTTCCTGGCGCAACTGCCATTTCGTACCGGACAAGGGAGCTTGCGTTTACTACCAACCAAAAACTGAACTGGAAAAAGGTTGATTCAGTCGATGGATGTAAATAAATGTAGGTGATTCAGAGGAGTCAAGAGTCAGAAGCCAGAAGCTTTCAAGAGAACTCAAATCCATCGCTAATAAAGGTTAGAAGCTTTTTTCTGCTCCTGGCTCCTTCAAGTTAGATGTTTAACGCCAGCCCAGCTATTTAGGGGAATCTTAAGATTTGGGGTTAAATTGATAAAGTATACAGTGAACAAAAGGGTATAATTTCAACCCAGTTTGCTTCAGATTTGTAAACCACTCGCTCCAACGCACTGTACTCAAGCCTATGGACCCTGCTCTGACTCAATTTGGCACCCAGATGTCTAACCTTACCGGCGTCCGGGCAATTATGAAAGACATTATCGAAACACTAAGAGCCGGACAGGGACAGGAATTTATTAATTTAAGTGCTGGAAATCCGGTAATTTTGCCGGAGGTCGAGCAACTCTGGCGGGATTGCACGGCAGACCTGTTGGCTAGCTCAGAGTACGGTGAGGTAGTTTGCCGTTATGGGTCGAGTCAGGGATATCAGCCGTTGATCGAGGCGATCGCGTCGGATTTTAATCAACGCTATGGGTTAAACCTGAGCGATCGCAACATCCTGATTACTCCCGGCAGTCAATCGATTTACTTCTACGCTGCCAATGCTTTTGGGGGCTACACGTCCCGTGGTGACTTGAAACAAATCGTCCTGCCCCTGAGTCCGGAATACACTGGCTATGGTGGGGTGAGCTTAACGCCTGAGGCGGTATTTGCCTATAAACCCAGGCTAGAAATTAATGAAGCCGCACACCGCTTTAAGTACCGTCCCGACTTCAGCCAACTGAGCATTACAGAAGATACCGGCTGCGTTATCTTCTCCCGCCCCTGTAACCCTACCGGCAACGTCCTCACGGATGAAGAGGTGAAAAAAATTGCCGCTTTGGCAGCACCATTAAATGTACCGGTGTTGATTGACTCAGCGTATGCACCCCCTTTTCCGGCGTTGAACTTTACGGAAATGACGCCTGTATTTGGCGGCAATATCCTCCACTGCATGAGCCTTTCCAAAGCAGGGCTACCAGGAGAACGGATTGGTGTAGCGATTGGTGACCCTCAATTAGTTGGGGTCTTAGAGTCATTCCAGACAAATTTGTGTATTCATTCCCCTCGCTATGGACAAGCGATCGCCGCACGAGCGATCGCTTCTGGCGCACTAGGTGATATCGCTACAAACGTCATTCGCCCCCACTACGCTTCAAAGTTTGATGTTGTAGAAAATACCCTTGACCAATCAATGCCCAAAGATTTGCCGTGGTTCCTACATCGCGGTGAAGGCGCAATCTTCGCCTGGTTGTGGTTACAAGATTTACCGATTACAGACTGGGAGTTCTACCAGCAATTGAAGCAGGTCGGTGTGATTGTTGTACCTGGTAGCTCTTTCTTCCCTGGCTTACGGGAAGACTGGTTGCACAAGCAGCAATGTCTCCGCATTAGCCTGACAGCCAGTGATGAGGAAATAAAAATCGGCATGCAACGGTTAGCTGGAGTAGCACAGCAAGTCTATCGGCAGCAATCACCTGTTGCGGTAGTCTGAACATTAGCATAGGGGCTAAGGATTCCTTAGCTCCTACCTACCAATCAAACATCCTCTGAAAACCATTGGATAAAGTATTTACAATAATCCGACGAAGTGCAGCGGTCCCTGACCACTAATTAACTCCAACACCAAAGCAAGAAAGCCAATCATTGCTAGACGACCGTTCCAAACTTCTGCTGCTGTGGTCATACCCCACTCCCAACCCTCTTGGGGATACATCTTGACTTTCTTCTTTGGATGAATCACTTCTGAAAGCAAGCAGCTAGGGGCTTCGAGGGCTTCAACAACCAAAGTTGCAAGGGAATCGATAAAGACAGGATGCGTATTAAGTGCTGGTACACGATGGAAGTTGTGAATGCCTGCTTCTTCTGCCAGTTCCCGATATTCAATGTCAATTTCTTGAAGGGTTTCGATGTGTTCGGAGACAAAGCTAATCGGTACGACAAGCAAATCTTCGACGCCCTGGGCAGCGAGTTCTTGAAGAGCGTCTTCAGTATAGGGTTTGAGCCACTCTACCGGACCCACTCGACTTTGATAAGCCAGGGTGTGGGGGTTTGGGCGGTTGAGTGTCTGCATAATTAAGGCAGTGCAATCCTCAATTTCTTGCTGGTAAGGGTCACCCGCTTCTTCTACATAACTTACAGGAACACCGTGGGCACTGAAAAAGATGTGAACAGAGTCTGGATTGGGGAACTGGTCGAGTTCCTGGGCAATTAACTCTGCCATCGCTTGCAGATAGCCCGGTTGCTGGTACCAGGAGGGAATAATGGTGTGTTCAACTCCGCTCAGTTTTGGATCTTCTTTCCAAAGTTTTTCCAGAAGACGGAAGCTAGAACCACTAGTGCTGATGGAATATTGGGGATAAAGCGGGAGAACTACGACTTGTTCAATTCTGTCGCGCTTGATTCGGGCGATCGCTTCTTCAGTGAAGGGATGCCAGTAACGCATTCCCACATAAACGCGGGCCTCTTGCCCTTTTTGCTGCAAGTGTTCTTGGAGGGCTTGAGCCTGGGCTTCTGTAATGTGCCGCAGGGGTGAGCCACCTCCAATTTGCCGATAGTTTTCTTGCGATTTTTTAGCGCGAAGTGTCGAAATCAACCAGGCAAGGGGGCTTTGCAACCAGGAAAAGGGCAAACGGATAATTTCGGGGTCAGAAAACAAGTTGAATAGAAAAGGACGAACGTCCTCTAGCTCATCTGGTCCGCCCAAATTTAGTAATAAAACCCCAACACGACCCATAATGACGACGGCTTCCTAAAACTTTCATATTTGTAACCGATTTTAACAATAAATTCTTTTGATGGTTTAGATTCTCAGTAAGAAACATACATCTTTACCGGAAAGTGAGCAGTGGCATCAATTTTAAGAACTTGGAGTTATCAATATCAGTGGCTCTATGATGGGATTTCTCGCGTCGCCGCCCTCAGTGTTGGTGGTGAGGCGCGATTCCGGAAGCTCCCTTTGCAAGGATTAACAATTAGCTCAGAAACTAAGGTGTTAGATCTTTGTTGCGGTAGTGGTCAGGCAACTCAATTTCTGGTGGAATACTCCCAAGATGTCACAGGACTGGATATCTCGCCGGTATCACTACAACGAGCGCAGCGGAATGTTCCTCAATCCAAATATGTGGAAGCTTTGGCTGAGGAAATGCCGTTTCCAAATGCTCAATTTGATTTAGTGCATACCAGTGTGGCAATGCATGAGATGAAGCCTTCTCAGTTGCGGCAAATTTTCAAGGAAGTTTATCGGGTACTGAAACCAGGAGGTGTGTTTGCGCTGGTGGATTTTCACAAGCCAACGAATTTTCTATTTTGGCCGGCGTTATCACTATTTCTATGGTTGTTTGAGACGGAAACATCCTGGCAGTTGTTGGAAACGGATTTGGTTGAGTTGCTTAAGGAAGTGGGGTTTGGCGTGTGCGATGCCTTCGGCGCTGCTTACACAGTACGCACGTTACACGCTGGTGGGAGTTTACAAGTGATTCAGGCAAAAAAGTGAACCCTGACTAAATTTCTTCCTGCTGCGTATCAGTCTTGTGCTGGTCAGGAACTTTCAGGTGTTTATC
>DATNQP010000468.1:0-10638 GCA_036703965.1 Leptolyngbyaceae cyanobacterium | reverse complement strand
TGGCGGTCTTTATGTTGCCGGAGGCATTGCCGCTAAGATTCTACCATTGATTAAAGAAGGTAATTTTCTACGAGCTTTCAGTCAAAAAGGTCGGGTGAGTTCTTTACTCGAAAGAGTTCCAGTACAGGTTGTCTTGAACCCGCAGGTAGGGCTAATTGGTGCGGCGATTTGTGCTTCCAGACTCTAATAGATTGGCTGTGTTAATGGAAGTTGACCGCTCTAATGTTCACTACTGGGTGAATTGGGGTTCAAGCTAGCGATCGCATGCAAGTAGATTCACTCCCCAAGGCAGGTTTCATCCTCCTTATCGCTGAACTCACCTAAAATCATATTCTGCCGCAGGTTCCTGTTTCATTGAGGCGCATGATGAGGCGCTTGGCATGAGGGTATTTTGCGCGTGCCTTTTGCCTAGCCACCGTTTTATCTGGATCAATGAAATAGTCACCACTTTCCGGCTCAATAACTATAAACCAGTCGTAGTGCTCCTTAATTAGCTCAGGTTGAACTTGCTCAAAAATCATGCGACAACGCCGGTAACATACTTCATCTTCAGTCTTACGTCGGGCTTTTTCTTCAGGAGATAGTTGGCGTTCTGGGAATACTCTTCCTCGACGCGCAGTGCGATTAGGAGATAGCTGACTCATGTTTTGTCCTACTTGTTCAACAGCAAGTGTCTGATGTTTATTGTCAATCAATTCGAGGCAGAGAGTATCACATTTTTGGAAATGAAGGGATGACAAAGTGTTGCTCTTTAACAAGCTTGAAAATACTTTGCTAGGTTTGGAAGTAGTCGAAAGCAGCTTGACCTGCAACTAAACGAGCGAGCCACAATGGAATATGACGAGGTTTTGGCGCATTGAGCTTGTCGGCAAAGGTTGTGAGAAACTCAGCCACGGTTACAGGGCGATCGCCCACAATATGCCAGATACCGCTTTTGTTTGCCTCGGCAGTTGTCACAAATGCATTGGCAGCCTAAGGCGATCGCACTATGACCGCGATCTCGCAACTGCTGAACCAATCGCCGCCCCAATACACCCGTTGCACCAGCAATCAATACTTTAATCGATGAGTCTCCAGATTTGTTCTACAGTCGATTCATTGATAAGACGAAGCAAGGGTGCGTAGTGTGACAATTACGAATTACGAATTTTTAATGCCCCAGCAACCGCCAAATCTTTATCGTTCCATCGCTACTGCCACTGGCGAGAATCTGACCAGAAGGACTAATGGCGACGGAATTAACCTCCCAGTTTTCCTTACCTGTAGAGAGGGTACACAACAGTTGCCCGGTGCGTAGATTCCAAACCTTAACTAGGTTGTCGTCACCGCCAACCGCAAGAGTCTGTCCCGAAGGGCTAAAGGCAACCGACTTAATCCAGTAATGTCCAGCAAGAGTACGAATAAGTTGCCCCGTACTCAAGTCCCACAGCTCGACTATGCTGGTATTTCGTCTTTTCTCAGTGCCGTTACGGACACTGGCAAGCGTCTTTTCATCAGGACTGATAACCACAGAACTAAGCCAGTAACGCTCAGGAAGAGTGCGGACAAGTTGCCCAGTTCTCAGGTTCCACAGCTCGACAGCACTGCCATTGCCAAGGCGGTTAGCAAGAAGCTGTCCCGAAGGGCTGAGAGTGAGGGAACCAACCCTCCCTGAAGAAGAAAGGGTGCGGAGCAGTTCCCCAGTGCCCAGATTCCACAGTTTAATAGTCTTTTCCCTACCTGTGGTAAGAGTCTGCCCATCGGCACTGATGGCAGATGACTCAGCCCCGTCCTTAAGCCGAGCGAGAGTGCGGATTAGTTGCCCAGTTCTCAGGTTCCACAACTTGATGGTTCCGTCCCTACTGCTACTGAGTAGAGTCTGCCCATCGGCGCTAATGGTAACAGACCAAACCCAGCCTGAATGCCCCGTGAGAGTGCGGATTAGTCGCCCTGTTCTCAGATCCCATAGCTTGATGGTCTTGTCCCAACTCCCACTGGCGAGGGTCTGTTCATCAGGGCTGAAGGCGACAGATGTAACCGTCTTTACGTATTCCTTACCCCCAAAGAGGCTTGTCGTTTTATCGCTGGAGCTGTCTGAATGTCCAATGAGAACTCTTTGTAGAAAGGTACTGCTGCGTAGGCTAGCAACTATCTCAAGGGGATGAGGAGAATATGCCGGAAAATAAGCATAAAAATTTTGTTGCCCGATTAGGATTGCCCATATCCCCAACACGAATAACCATGACCTTACTCCACTATTAGTTGGTTGATTCCTAAACAGTGCAAGCCGACTGGGGTTTTCGTTTAAAAGAGTTCCGTCGAGTTGATGGCAGTTGGCAAAGCTAGCGCCAGTCAGAATCGCTTCCCGGAAATCCGTGTTTTTGAGTGTTGCTTGAGTGAAAGTGGCTGAAGTCAAATTTGCACCCCGAAAGCTTGTGTAACCTTTAGCGGCAACGGCAAGGGTCACAGCACGAATTGAAGTAAATCCTTCTCCCGCTAAGGCTTGCCTAGCCAGGTAAAGACCGAGCAGAGCTAAGGTCATTACCACGACCACGACCACAGACACGAGTACGACCCAAACTAAAGCCCCATCCGTCATCGCTATCTGCCCAGAGGCGACCAAAGCCCACCCAAAAGCCCAAGCGATAGCCAACGCCCAAGCCCACCAGAAAGTACTGGCTCTATCGAAAGCCAATGCCAAACCCAAGGCTCCGTCCACAGCTAGATTCAATGCTACAGCCCCATACAAGGCGCAACTAAAAGCCAAACTCCAAGCCCTAGCTATAGACCAATCGAAAACCCAAGCGAACACTAACCCCCCGAAAAATCCAACTCCCCAAACACCCACAAATAACTGAGAATGCCAAAACTGAGGATTCACAATCCTACCTCTAGACGAGGCAAAAGCCAAAGCACCTGCCAAAGCACCTGCCACACCCACAGCTACAGCGCCTGCTATACCGCCTGCTATCACTACAGTGCCTGTCACTACCGTCGCGCCTGCCACCACCACAGCGCCTGTTACTACAACTGCTGTCAACCGCTGTTGGCTAGCGCTCACAAACAAAACCCCTAATACTACGCAGACAATCGCACCAGGGACAGCAATGAAATTTCTGAGTAGTTCAGGGTCCAGCTCCAATGGAATCAAAGAACCAGCTAGTGCTAGACAAGATATAACTCCTGATGCTGCTAGTTGGAGGAATGAGAATGTGATTAGACAAATTTTCCCACGAGGGGACAATCCTGCTAGAGCATAGCTGAAGTTCGCTTCAATGAGAGTGGCTCCTGTGAAGTCTGCACCTCGGATGTCGGCGTAACTGAAGTCTGCACCCGTGAAGTCTTCTCCTCTGAAGGAGCGGCTTCGGAAATTCGCACGTCGGAAGTTTTGGGTCACTTGTTCGCAGCTACGGTTTTTACTACCTGTTAATAGAGCCGGGGTAGAATTGGCATCTATCCACAGGGGTGTTGTCACTCGAAGCCCTGTAAAAAAAGTTTTGTCGATAGCGATAGAATACAGGCACCAGGCAGGTAAATAGCATGAGCAAAATTTACAAAATTTATCTCTATGTTTGCTGCCTGAATCGAACCCTAGACGATTTAGAACAAACTCGAATCCGCTTAGAGGCTGAGGCAGTAACAGAGATTATTCAAAATTGCGAAGATGGCAAGTGGATATTGATGAACAGCGATGTTATTGAGTTTGAGGTTAGTCAACACCCAGATTCATCAAAACAAGAACAAGTCAACGGGTGCATCCCAATTTCGCAAAAATACCGGAATGCGATCGCTAGCCACTCAATGTCAAGAATGATTATCAGTGGTTAGCCTTCTCGTCAGCAAATCTGATGCTCCCGATTGCACACCTCAACGCAACAACCCCTTAATTTCCCGCCAAATCTGCGACTGACCCGACTTAGAACTAGGATTAGTCAAAATCCCCTGACTGGGGCTAAACAAAAATGCCAGCATAAAAAAACCGAAGGCAACTAATACAATCGCTGGGCCAGAAGGGAGATTGAAAAAATAGCTCAGATACATGCCGCTGATACTGGCAACAACACCAATTGCCGAACCCAAAATCATCATTTGGTGCAGCCGACTGACCAACAAATAAGCCGTTGCTCCTGGAGTAATTAGCAATGCTAGAACCAGGATGACACCAACTGCCTTGAGACTGGCAACAATCGTTAGGGCAATCAAAATCATTAGACCAAAGTCGAGTAGATTGGTTGGTAACCCAGCAGCTTTCGCTCCTACGGGGTCAAAGGTGTAAAACATCAATTCTTTGTACAGCAGCATGACAATCGATAGAACAATTACCGTAATAATTGCTGTATTAATAACCTCTTGAAGGGTGACACTCAGGATATTGCCGAAGAGGAAGTGATTCAGGTCGATTTTGTCATCTTTCTGAACAATAGTAATTAAGGTAACGCCGAGGGCAAAAAAGGCAGAAAAGACAATGCCCATTGCCGCATCTTCTTTAATTTGCGATCGCGTCCTTATCCAGGTAATCACCATTGTGCTGATGACGCCAGCAATAAATGCTCCCACAAAAATGTCAGCACCCACAATAAACGCGATCGCTAACCCTGGTAATACAGAGTGACTAATTGCATCTCCCAGTAAAGCAAGCCGCTGCACCATCAAATAGCTGCCCACTGAGGCGCAAACAATGCCAACCAACACCGCGGTGATAAGCGATCGCTGCATAAAACCGTATTGCAGCGGTTCAATCAAAGCTTCGAGCATAAGAACCTATTTCAAAAGCCGTTGAGTTCGAGATTCAGCGACCCCACAGTTAAAATCTTGTCATTTTACCGACATTTCCTAAACCTCTTCAGAGGTGAGTTGTAGGGGCGGGTTTAGCCCATCAGTTTTGACTTTAACAGATAACTTTTGTACAAAACCCGCCCTAATTTTTGCCTCTAACAGGTAACTTTTGTAAAAAAAACCAATCAACAGCTGCTACGGAGCAGGTCAAGAAATCAGAGTTGACAAAAGCGACATTCCGTGGAGGGCGGAGCATTCGGACAAAAAATCTTGGGCGATCGCTATAAATTGTTCCTCGAATGCTTCGCCCCTAAAGCTTTCATATTTTGCCTCTTTTGTCAAATATTTCTACTGGATCGGCTTCTTAAGGGAGGGCGGGTTTTGATTGTTCAGTTAGCTTCTGGTTTCAAAAATTCTTGGCTAAACCCGCCCCTACAACACTCATAACTCTTAAGCCGCTGCTTCTTCCGAGAAGAACACAACCTGACCCCCATAGGCGCGTTGCAAGTTATCTGCACTCAGTACCTGTTTGCGGGGACCATTGGCGATTAACTCCCGATTCAACAAAATCAAGTCGTCAAAATTGGCGATCGCGTGTCCTAGGTCATGGTTAACAACTAGCAGAGTTTTCCCAGCCTCAGCAAGTTTGTGGAAGATGTCAAAAATTATAGCTTCGGTTTTTTTGTCAATCCCAACCAACGGCTCATCAAAGCAGAAAATCTCGGCTTCCTCGGTTAACGCCCTAGCTAAAAAGACTCGTTGTTGCTGTCCTCCTGATAGCTGCCCAATCGGGCGATCGCGATAATCACTCATGCCAACGCGCTCCAATGCCTCTGCCGCCATGCGCCGCGATACAGTGGAAAAGCGGCGAAACCACCCAGTTTTCCGCACTCGACCCATCAGCACTACATCCCACACCGTTGCTGGGTAAGTCCAGTCAATCTGCGATCGCTGCGGCACATAAGCCACCGTCTCCAACTGCTCCATCAAGGGTTTCCCCTTGTACAGCGCCGTGCCACCCGTCATTGGCACCAGCCCCAGCATCGCTTTAATCAGGGTACTTTTTCCAGCACCATTGGGACCAATAATTCCCGTGAGCCGCCCTGGCTGGATGTCAACTGAGACATCCTTTAGTGCCTCTACCAGGCGGTATTGCACACCCAGTTGCTTAACAGTAAGGGTTCCCGTTCCATCCATATCATTGTCTCCGTCTCCGTGTTGATGTTTTCTATCCCCTGGATTCATCTACGGGGTACCCTAATCCCCAACCCCGACGCCCTCTGATTGAAGCCTTCCTAGAGAAAAAATGAAAGAAATATGAAAGTAGCGTACCCTAAAAAATGAGAAGAATATGAAAATAAATGTATCAGCTGGATGAAAGTGATCACTCAGTCGCAAGGCAGAAAGTATCGGTGGTTAGCGGTAGCTGGGATTACCCTGGCACTCTGGATGAGTGGGTGTGATTCAAAAAGTAAAAATCAGACTGGTGCTGGCGCACAAGATAAGCCCAAGGTCGTCTCTACCAGCACAATGATTACCGACTGGACAGAACAAGTGGCGGGAGACGAGATTCAGCTTAAGGGACTCCTGAAACCAGGAGCAGACCCCCACGTTTATGAGCCAGTGCCAGCAGACTCTCAGGCATTGGAGGAAGCCGATCTGATTCTCTACAACGGCTACAATCTGGAACCGGGACTGATTAAACTGATGAATTCTGCGGGTGTTAAAGCCAAGAAGCTTGCTGTTGGGGAAGTGGTGCAGCCCTTAGATTTTAACTACAAAGGCAGGAGACAGCCTGACCCGCATGTTTGGGGTGACGCCAAAAACGCGATCGCGATGGTCAATGCAATTCGTGATCAGTTAATTTCACTCTCGCCGGAAGACCGAGAGAAATTTACAAAGAATGCAGCGCGACTCACGGATGAATTGAAGCGTGTCGATGGCTGGATAGGTGAGCAGATTCAGACGATTCCGGAGAATCAGCGTAAGTTAGTGACTACTCATGATGCATTTCAATACTATTCCCGTGCCTACGGCATACCCGTTGCAGGTACCCTGATTGGCATCAGCACCGAGGAACAACCCAGCGCCCGGACGGTGAAAAGTTTATCGGATTCGGTCAAAAAAACCGGTGTTCGGAGCATTTTTGCTGAAACAACGATTAATCCTGCTCTGATCAAGACCGTGGCTGAGGAAGCTGGGATAAAAATAGCGCCGCGACAACTCTACTCTGACTCGATTGGCGCACCTGGTAGTGAGGGAGATACCTACGTCAAGATGCTGATAGCGAATACCCGCACAATTGTAGAAGCACTGGGAGGCAAGTACACTGCCTTCAACCCGTGACATACTCCTACACTTACCCGTATGGAAGTGTAGGCTTCTCAGTGACTCCTGCTACTGCATAGGAGTAAATTCAAGCTTACCGAAAAATTAAGTCTAACCGTCGCTGGGCGTTCTTGAGTGCCTCAACAGGGGAACTTTTGCCCAACAGCACCGCCTCAATAGCACGACCTAGACTTTCAGAAATCCGACTGTAACCCCTGAAAATTGGACGCGATCGCCCATACTTCGCTTGGTCAAGAAACACCTTCACCTGCGGTTGTTCCTCAACAAAGGTTTGATAATCCTTACTTTGACGTGCCTTGAGATTCACCGGCAAATAGCCCGTCTCCATCGCCCACTGAGTCTGAAACTCCTCCCCCATCACATACTCAGCAAACTTAAACGCGGCTTGCTCGCGTTCAGGAGTTGTTTTAAACAAAAATAGATTCTCACCCCCAACTACCGTTGCCTGTCGTGCCATAGACGGCATTGGGAAAACACCAAAATCAACACCTGTCGCCTGGAGTTCTCCCAACGTCCAGGGACCAGAAAGCTGCATTGCCACCTTACCTGTGAGAAAGCGATTCATCTCATACCCCCGTTCAGGCAAAGACAACACGGCTGAACCATCCTCAATCAAATCACGCCAGAATTGCAGCGCCGCGATCGCATCCTTATTCACCAAATTCACATCTTTCGACCTAGCAGCAGATTGGGCATTAGTCAACTCGCCGCCACCACTCCATAGAAACGGCAACCACATAAATACCGTCCACTCACCCTTACCCAAAGGCAACAACATCCCATAACGATCTACCCGACCATCACCATTCGTATCACGGGTTAGCGTTTTGGCAACCTGCCGCAACTCCTCCCAAGTTTGCGGTAACTGGGTAATCGCCGCCGCCTCAAAAAGCGTTGGGCGATAAAAAATCCCTGCATTGTTCGTCCCAAACGGGATCGACCAAGTATGACCCTGGAACTCCATTGATTCAAACAGCGCTGGGTCAATTTCGTCGTACACCGACGACGCCGCGAGTAAATCTTCCAAGGGACGAATGGCACCCAATTCCACCAACCGTCCTGTAATGGTTGGGTTGAACCACAACATATCTGGCGGCGCATTTCCCACCACACTTGCCAAAATTTTCGGTGTTTGCTGGTCTGCTTGTCCTACATAGAGCGATTCTACCTGAATGTCTGCATGCTCATGGTTAAACCGATCCACCAACTCCTGCAAAACATCACGATTAGGTGGCGGATTTACCCCATGCCACAATGTCAGCCGCACCACACCAGCATCATCAGGACGCCCCTGTATCTGACATCCTCCCAAAACCAGTAGGCAGATTCCCAGTATTAACCATCGGTTTATACTGAGCCAAAAATTCCACGCCAGCTCTTGAAACATTTCAGTTTTCTCGCCTTCCACAACCATGGGTGAACATCGCTACTTGATTCAAGGGTGAATTTACAGAGAACAAATCATGAGGAAAACAGACAACCCCGTAATTTCCACGAGGACTAGTAAAAATGACTATGCAACAATTTATGAGAATAGAGAAAGGTAATCGATAACCCTTATTAAGCCATTACTGACCAAAAACTTATAGATAAGCGCAATCGCCGCCTCTAATCAACCCTGCTAAATAATAGATCTCTTGCAAAATCCATCGAATGGGCAAAGCATTCCTATAGAAATCTGGATTGTCGCCGAGAATTTCGGTACGAATGCTTCGTCCTTAGTGGACATGGACTTATGTAAGAGTCTAGTGAAGTTAATGTCAGCAGGATGTTTACACTCAGGCTGCCAAAAGCGCCACCAACTTCAAAGGAAGGGAACCAATGACGAAGATTCTGGTAATTGAAGATGAGGAAACTGTCCGAGAAAACATTCTGGAACTGCTTGACGCTGAGGGATTCGAGGCGCTCTCAGCAGAAAATGGTCGCATTGGTCTTGATCTGGCGCAACAGCAGCTTCCTGATTTAATTTTGTGCGATGTCCGGATGCCGGAATTAGACGGCTATGGCGTCCTGACAGCGTTGCGCTCTGAAGCAGAAACGGCGACGATTCCTTTTATGTTTCTGACCGCCAAAGCTGCCAAAACTGATTTGATCTATGGTCTGGAATTGGGAGCAAATGCTTATATCACCAAGCCATTTACCCTGACGGAACTGCTGGACGCGATCGCAGATCAAATAGGAAAAACTGAGCAGTCGTCCAAAAATGAAGTCCGCATTTGAAATCCTAATTTTTTATCAGTTGTTTTTTGATCGCGGACTACCAACCACTGACAACGCTCGCCAGGGGGAAAAGGTGCGAGTAATTTTATCGAACTCCTTAGCTTGCTAGGCACAGCTTTTCGCTCAAGTCTTGCTCTCAATAAGTTGCTACCTATGGCTATGTCACCCAAGCATCTACTGCTCGACTCGACCACTCTTCAGTGGACGAGTGACCATCATCTGTTAATTGTCCAGGCAGCAATGATTAACCAGATTGCTCAGGTGACAAGGGGGAAGGTAGTTCTTGAGGAAGTGCTGCACTCGATCGCGTTGCAGTTGCAAGACACCCTGGAAGTGAGTGGCTGTGTAATTCTTCAACCTGATGAGAGTCAGCCAATGGTAGCGGCTAATCATAGCGTGGTGCAGGAGGGACAACGCCAAAGTTCAACTCTTCTCTCTCCCAACGTTGGGGGTGAGGGCTGGGAGAGGGAGTTGAGGGGACAGGGCGGCAGTAGAGATGTTCCGGTTGAAAATCTTTACTGCTTCTACCAATACCATCACTCCTGGCTGGCTCAAGGCAAACCAGTGATCGTGCAGGGAGACTTGCAGCAACTCCCACCAGCACTCCAGGATGCAGCCAGGGAAAGCGGGGTGTCTGCTGTTTTGATGGTGCCGCTGTTGCACCGACAGTCTTACCTCGGTGCTATAACGCTGTATCAGTGTGGGAATGAACGAGAATGGATGCCTCAGGAGATAACCTTTGTGCAGGCGATCGCTGATCATTGTGCGATCGCATTCTACCAAACAGAATTTGAAAAGCGTTATCACATCGAACTCAGAAAGCGTCAAGAGAGTGAGTCGCTACTGCGGGAGAGCCAGAGGCGATTGGGGGCTATCTGTGACCAAAGCCCTCAATTGATTGGGCTATTGACTCCTGAGGGTACTGTTTTAGAAGTGAACCAGACAGTATTGACGTTTACGGGACTTCCAGCTCAAGACATCTTGGGGCGTCCGTTTTGGGAGGCGCGGTGGTGGCTCTTCTCGTTTGAAGCGACAAGGCAACTACGAGAAGTGTTAAGTCAGCAACTCCGCAGGAGCATCGCTGCCTCTGCTAGGGGTGAGTTCATCCAGTATGAAGTGGATGTCCTGGATGCTAGAGATCGGGTAGCAACCATTGACTTCTCCCTCAAACCGGTGAGGGATGAGACTGGGCAAGTGGTGCTGCTGATTTTTGAAGGTCGAGATATCACCGATTACAAGCAGGCAGAATCCGCGCTACAAGCCAGCGTTGCCAGAAACTGTGCCCTTTTAGAAGCCATACCAGATGAGATATTT
>DATNQP010000467.1:0-3322 GCA_036703965.1 Leptolyngbyaceae cyanobacterium | reverse complement strand
GGAGTTGAGCAGAAGATTGAATCGTGGTCAGCGGATTGCGGAACTCGTGGGAAACCATGTTGATGAAACGGGATTTGAGTTCGTTGAGTTCTCTTTCTTTGGACAATGCCTTATGAACTTCTGCTTCCGCCTGCTTGCGTTTTGTGATGTCCTCGACCATGCCTAAAATATAGAGAATTTCTCCCGCCTGATCGCGCAGTACTGTCGTGGTTAAATTCACCCAAAGAATCTCTTGATTCTTTTTGAAGAGACGTTCTTCTAGTTGATAGCTGTCAATCTCTCCTCTCTTTAATTGCTCCAGATAGGGAAATTCCCGCGCCCAGTCTTCGGGATGAACGATATCTTGGGCACTGAGAGCCATGAGTTCGGAACCGGTATACCCCAGCATCTCAAACAAGGCGCTATTCACCCTAATGAAGCGATAGTCTAAGCTTTCCAGCGACATGCCGATGGGTGCTTCGTCAAACACTCGGCGGAATTGTTCTTCACTGTGAGAGAGAGCCGATTCTATAAGCTGTTGTTCAGCAATTTTGAGTTGTAGTTGCTCATTTGCCTGCGTTAGCTCAGCGGTACGTTGCTCAACTGTCCTTTCTAGCTCGACCATCGCCTGTTGCAGTGCATCTTCTGCCTGTTTGCGTTCGCTTATATCGAGAACCAGTGACAGAATCGACTCCACATTACCCGACTCGTCTAACAGCACGGAGTTGTACCATTCGCAATAAACGATTCTTCCATCCTTAGCGTAGTTACGGTTTTGGTCTACAGCAAGCTGTTGAGTCCCATTGCGTAAGCGATGCAGGAGGCTATGGATGCTCTCAACGTCCTCTTCATAAATGAAATGCCAATCACCAGGACATTTATTCAGCAACTCTTGGGCTTTCCAGCCAAATATTTTTTCTGCCTGCCGCGACCAACGCTGCAAGCGAAATTCGCGATCCCACTCGATAACGGCTACGGGTGAGTTATCTACATGAAGTGTTAATTGCTGATAGGCTTTTTGTAATTCGGCTTCTGCCTGCTTGCGTTGTGCAGCTTGCCGATAGGCATCGCTAATATCTGTATGGGAGCCGACCATTCGCACTGGGTTTCCCGCTTCATCCCACAGTGCCTGCGCCCGCGACAAAATCCATTTGTAACTACCGTCTTTGCACCGGATTCGATATTCCGCAATGTAGTATGGCGTTTTGCGTTCCAAATGCTCCTGGCGAACTTGCATTACCCGTTCAATGTCATCGGGATGCACTCGTGCCTCCCATTCATCCCAATAGTTTGAAACCTCATGCTCTTCATAACCCAGCATTTCTCCCCATCGTGCTGAGTGGAAGCACTGATTGGTTTTGAAGTTAAAGTCCCAGATACTATCGTTATTGCCGCGCAACGCTAATTGCCAGCGTTGTTCACTCTCTCTTAAAGCTGACTCCGCTTGCTGGCGTAAACGAAGTTCCTGATGAGCTTCACTGATGTCACGCCCTTCAGAAATCAGCAACACGACTTGCCCAGTTTCATCCTTTACAGGCTTGAGCGAGAAGTCAATGGTTGCTACTGTATCGTTAGCACCCAAAAGATCCACTTCGTAACGGACAAGGTTGCCTGCTGCTGCTTCAGTAATTGCAGCTCTCAAGCGCTCTTGAGTTTCTGGGGAAATTGTCCACCACCGCGCCTCCCAAAACGGACGGTCAACAATGTCCGAAAGTTCAATCCCACCAAATGAAAGCGCTGTCTGGTTGGCTTCTAGGAGTGTGCCATCCGGTTTCAGTAGACTCGTGAATTGGAATGTTTGGTCAAAAATGGCTCGGAATCGTCTCTCACTTTCACGTAGCTTTGAATCGGCTTGCTTGCGGTTCAAAGCACTGGTGAAGATCTCACCAACCATTCTTAACAGTGCCACAATGTCCTCTGGCCACCTCTTTTCATCCTTGACCGCATCAAACCCAATGTAGCCAATCAGAGACTTACCTTGTACCATCGGTACTGCAACGAGTGATTGACTCCCCAATGACTGCATGGCGATCCTTGTGTTATTCGCCTCAGGTGGCAACTCAGCAAGCGTCGAGACTTGAATTGGCTCAAAGCGGCTGAGTTTTCCCATCCACCACGGGAAGGATTCGGTGGAAAATCGCTGCCATTGGCTCGACAGTGGCTCTATCGATTCGGTATACCATTCGTAGGCTAGGTTAGCGTCGCAACCGTCCTCGGAAAACAGGACAACATAGCTGCGATCGCATTTGGAAAATTCCCCAATAATTTGAAGGGCATCGTTTATTCCATCATCAATCTCTTCGCAGGAGAGGTTAATGAATTCTGTTGATAGCGTGGTGATTAGTTTTTCCAATTGGAGGCGATAGTAATAGCCGTACCATTGTGAGTCAACGTTCAGCCTTCGACTTTTTTCTGCTATGTTCTGTTTCGCTCGACCACCACAGCCTTTAAGAAAGGTAGCACTAACAGCAGATCCCGTCTGTCCACTACCGAGCATTGACACTGCACAGGAGCTGCAATCCGCCTCAGCAGAAGAAAGGGTGGGTAGTGTGTTCTCTGGGTATTTGGCAGCAGTAATGTCCTTTGCCACTCCATAGATAAGTCCATCTTCAGCCTGTAGCACTCTCCAAGAGACCCAACGATAGCTGCCATCTTTGTGGCGATAGCGATTTTCATATTCGACAAGTTCTTCTTTGCTGCACCGTCTCGTACTCCTGAGACTAACTTCTACGTCATTGGGATGGATAAACTCTACCCACGGCTGCGATCGCAATTCTATGTCAGTCCATCCCAGTACTTTTTCCCACGCCGGGTTCAGCTGATTAAAATACCCGTCTTGCCCCCAGTTGCAAAATAGATCAGATGATAATGTCAAAAATATTTGCAGAGCTGATTCTGCCTTTGCTGATTGCTTAATTAATTTGATTGGATGGTTAGGGGCATTCATATTAAGGAGCATTTCCTGACCCTTACTACACTATTGCTATCGTTGCTTCTATCTTAAGTCTTACTTAAATGTTAAGTAATGTGTATTCAAATTGGCTTCTTTGTAACCGCTAGTATAACGGCGTATTACGTGTCAGTTTTCGGTGACCCCTGCGTATCACATCACCCTGGCAGAGTGGAGTGGGCTTAAAGAGGCGATCGCTCTTTTCCCAACGATTGTTGAATTTTAAAGAATATTGCTTGACTGCCGAGATCCTGCCTTTGCTCCTGTAGTTAATAGCAACAATGCTTTGCTTAAGGATCTCAAGTTCTGAGGCTGTGAACGATGGCTGAAAATTTTGCAGGAAAAGTTTGTTTTGCCAATGGTATCCCGGCCCAAGGCGTTCTTGTGCGTGTT
>DATNQP010000466.1:0-9569 GCA_036703965.1 Leptolyngbyaceae cyanobacterium | reverse complement strand
CGTCATCCGTAGAGTTAGCGCAGGACTCCTCATTACTCCTTTGGCCACTAGGAGTGGATATTCTGATCTTAGGGAGTTTAACAATCTGGGAATGGCTGCGACTGTTGCCTCGAATCGATCTAAACACCAGCCTCATAGCGATCATGATTGCCATCAGTGCTTTAGTTCCCTATTGGCATCTAAGCATCAGTAAGCTGCCAATCATGGCTGTATTAATTTTCAACCTGCTTTTATTCCTTCTGGCGGTTGGTTTAATTCGCGAGGGACTAGCGCAGAGTCAACGACGCTTTTTCTGGGGTGGAATGGTGTTACTGACTCTACAGATTTTCAGCCGGATGCTGGAGTACAACACCGATTTACTGTTCAAATCCTTAGTCTTGTTTCTGTGCGGTCTTGGCGTGATTGCTGCCGGACTACGGTTTGAGCGCTACGTCAGCAGAACTAGGCGCGAGCAATGAAAATGCTATTACCTACTTAACTCTATTCTAGGCAGGGCAAAAGCGGCGGTGTGCAGAAGTTAGCCCTAAACAGTTAAAGGACAGGTTGTCTTCCTGTCCTGACTGGGGTTGGCACTGAGAGTATGTCACGGATTAGAGAAAGTATTAATCTGACCTCCCCCAATGTATCGTCCTGGAATTGGACGGGGGGTAGTGTAGTTAGGCTGATTCAGTTGACTCGGCTGTACCCCTGAATTTCCCTGCGGGGAGTTAAACCCTGGGTTACTAACTCCGTTACTTTGTCCATAAGGTTGGGTAGAGTATTGGCCAACAGTACTCGGCATCCCTGTTGGCACTGGTGCCCCCGGTACAGTTCCAGGGACACTCATACCGGGCTGCGCAGGGGCTAAATAGGTGTAGGAGTTTTGGGGAGCAGGGGGCGTTGTTGGGGAAGTATTGTAGCCAGTTGCTCCGGGTACCGTCGCGGCAGGATAAGTACTCTGTCCTTGATAAGTGGGAGCCGGTAATGCCTGATTTTGTACGTTAGCAGAACTTTGAAGCCCAGTAGCCGTGGTGGAATTATTGGCGGGTGTGACTCGGTTCAGGGCGTTTTCCAACGGGCTTAATGGTACTGCGCCTCTGTTTGTGTTGCCATTACCATTAACTGAGTTGAAGCCTAAGGGAGAGTCAGCGGTTGCTCCTGTTGCTGATGAGGACGACTGTCTACTGGTGGAGTTAGAGTTTGTCGCCAGGTAGCTCCCAGAGAAAAGACCAGTATTTAATAATTCTTGTGCCGATGTAGCAAAGGGATTAGTGGAGGGTAGTCTCTGCTGAGTCGTTTCGGTTTGGGCTGGGCTTTTTTGTTCTTGCTTGGACTTAGCTTCTGCCTGTTGACGAAGAATCTGAGAAAATAAACCCTCTGAATTTTGGTCTTGAGATGCCTGGTTGGGTAAAGTTGCTAGAGGTAAAACACTGCTAGTGTCAACTTCTGACAGCAGCACCGAAGAACTGTCAATATCAGCACTAATCGCGGCAAGTTCATCAGAAGAGAGTTTTGGATCATCACTCTGATTCGTTAAGGCAGCAATTTTCTTAGCTCCCTTAAAACTGAACTCTCCTGGGTTGTTCCAGTACTCCCAGGCAAAAAACAGCATCAGCAATAGCCCCATAGCCGATGCCCAAAAGGCAGGTCTCCCAAAAGGCTTTAGTCGAGCCTTGAGATAGCGGAGGTAAGCAGGAGTTTGATTAGGGGTTGACATCGCGCAAGCGTGCAGCTGGACGTACACGAATGAAGAGCTGGAATCTCACATCAAATTGATGTAACTCGATTCTAGTCTAGTTGCTAATCAAAGATAAGGTGGTAAGATAATGTACATTTTTTTGAAGAGGCGGCTACAGTTTTCTAAAAATTTCGAGAAGTTGCAGCTGGTTCATGCTGCTTTTAAGGGACTTCCAGAAAATCAATGATCCATCGATGCGAGTCAACTCGCCTGTAATCGGTTGTCCCACTCACTCTTCTATAAAAGCGACTCGTCCCTACCCTGGATACTTTTTTATTTGGAACTCCCTAAGAGCCATACCCGAAAAGCTATTTTTCTTTCTCCCCCTGCCTCCCCTGCTTCCTCTGCTCCCCCGGCTCACAACTAATGGGTTACTTTTGCCAGTTTGTACTAGCTAGCGCGCGGCTCTGAATAATAAAAAGCCCCCCGCCGCTAAACCGAAGAGATTTGGCAACCAGGCTGCCATAAAGGGAGAGAGAATGCTGGATAGACCTAATTGCTCAGTGATAAATCCTAACAAGTAGTACGCAAAAATGATAAGAACACTAATCCCAAAGCTTGTTGCTCTGCCAGTACGTTGAGGTCGGGTTCCCAACGATGCACCAACCAGTCCAAACACCAGGCAAACAAAGGGAAAAGCGATTTTTTGTTGAATACGCAACTTGAACTTACGAAGTTTCTTCGTATCATTACTAACCCGCGCTATCTCCATCCGATCCTGAATCTGGGCAATGTTCATTTCATCGGAGTCGCGGTCTTTACCCGCTAAATCAAGAGGTGCTCTGGGGAGTTTCAGCTGTTGATTTTCAAAGCGTAGAATATTGCGGTAGGAAGCGTCGGGAGAGATTAGATAAATAGTGCCGTTGAAAAAATCCCAGGTACTTTGAGCAGGGTTCCAAACGGCTGACTCGGAGGTAACAATTTGGTTAAGACCCTGCTGAGACCAGTCCAAGATTGTCAAGCCCTTCATGCGTTCCCCATCAAATTGATCGGCGTAGAACAAACGCTTGAGTGTCTTGCTTTTTTTGCCATTAGGTTGCGTGACTTCCCCATATTCAGGATAGAAAATGTTGTTTTCCTGGAAAGACGGCTTTTCCTGCTTTAGTGCTTTCTCCAGGGTGACAGTTGCCTGGTAGTTGGCAGCAGGAACAACCAACTCGTTGAATAAGAAGGTCATACCTGTAATAAACAAGCTCAAGACCACACCAGGTGCAACCAAACGGTAGATACTGATCCCGCAGCTACGCAGGGCAACCAACTCACTGTCACTACTGAGGCGACTGTAAGCCATCAGGGCGGCTAGAAGCGTGGACATCGGGAAAGCATAGGAAACAAACCGTGGAAACTGCAACATCATTACTTGAAGGGCAATTCCCAACGGCAATCCTGAATCAGTTATTTTACGCACCAAATCAAATAGGGTGCCAACTGCCACTCCTAATGAGGAAAAAGCCCCAACCCCAAAGAGAAACGGCAGCATTAATTCAGTAACGATGTATCGGTCCATGATCGATACACCAGGAATCATTGAAAAGAGAGATTGAGATTTACCTGATTTCATTGCACTCAGTAGTGGTGTATCGGGGTTTCATGTCTTTAACGAGTTGTACTTTCCTCTTGTACTCGAAGCCCTGATATGGTAGTGAACACTCTTTGAAAGCATGATAATCGAGTAGATCCCCGTAGTATGAGGGATACTTTAGCCGAAATGCACTTGATTGTGAAACTTTACTAGGATTTTCTACTTTTTTTCTGATGGTAGTCATAAAACTCAAGCGGGCTTTTCAATTCGCGCCACAATCGTTAAAGTCCATAGCGTCGGGGATAGGGCTTAAGCAGTGTTTTAGCCTGATAGACGGAAATGACTTGTGTCACCGCTCCACCTCGTCGAATCGGTACGGTTCCAATCTCCTGGAGGCTACTAAAGTAAGTCTGGTATCTAGCCAATGGACTTTTTTTGCGGTGGAAGCTTGCAGGAGTGACATATAGTGCATCTTTTCCCAACCATTGATCAGAGCGTGACCAGAAAGCAAATCCACGCAAATCCTTATCCAAGCAAGTAATGGGTGTTTGAGTCAAAGGAGTAAGAGCCATAGCAACCTGCCCACCGAGATAATAGCGATTGGTGAAGATAAAGCTAGAGTTCTGCAAAGCCGCACTGAGGACAGGAGATTCGGCAAAGCCGCGCCGCAATTGCTTAATATCGATCAGTTCTGTAGAGGGGTCGTCTTCAGGAGGCCAGAACCCTCCCAGTAGAGCGTATTGGCTAGGCTTTTGCAGTGTCCCTGTTGCAACATGGAGCAGGGCTACTAATAAACCACTGCAAACCACAATTCCTGAACCTCGCAGCCATCGCCGCACCCGTCGTGGGGATTGCTGCTGCCAACTGACTGCCTGTTGCCCTAGCAGCAAAGTTGCGCTCCAAAATCCTGGCATCGGCCAAGTCGGCAAAATTTGCTGATAGCCTCCCATGAGGGTAAATCCTAAAATCAGGGGCAGGGACACCCATAAAATCAACAACTGCTTTTGGTGTAACTCTCCGGTGTAGGTCAATGATTTTTTAGAAAAAAGTTGAGTGGCTTGAGCTAGCCCCGACCGCAAACTGACCCACCAGAGGGGCAATCCCAGAGTTGGAAAAAGATAGGCTAAATCAGTTAAAAAGACAACTCCTACACCTAGCAGCTTGTAGTCGTCCTTAGGTACCCCGCGCTTTAACTGAAACCCAAAGGATACCCAATCATGCTGCATATTCCAGAACAAGATTGGGAAGATAGTTATAACAAATAAGCCTAACCCCAGCCATGCCCAAGGGGAGAGTAGCGCAGAACGATGACGCGGACTCGTTAAACAAAAACCAACTAGCCCCAACCCCAAAATAAAGCCGTGATATTTGCCAAGGCAGGCTAAGCCCACCAGAATACCAAGGTAGCTCAGGCGATCGCTTGGGCGGTAGGGAACAGATTCTGAGAGAGTGTGTTCCTGATTCGAGGGTTCAGGGAAAAATTCATAAGCCGCACAGCACAAACTGGCTGACCAGAAAAACATCAACGGACTGTCGGGTAGGGTAAGGATACCAAAAGCAACTTGAAAAATTGGGATAATCGTAGCGATCGCTAAAGTTAATCTGGCAGCTTTGGCACAGAAGAGTTTGGCACTGGTTAAATAAAGCAGTACCAAACTGCCGGTATGTAAAATCAGCGGTCCCAGTCGAATCGTGAATTGAGATACTTCTCCGGTCACCCACGGACCAAAGCCAGTTGTGAGCGCTACTAAAACTGGATGATCAAAATAGCTCCAGTCGAGATGCAGGCTGTAGAGGTAGTAGTAGGCTTCATCAAAGCCAGGGTAAAGCCAGAAAGCAATTACGCCCCGAAACAGTAGTCCCCCAACTAACAAAAAAAGTACTGAGTGATTGGCTTTTTGAGCCAACCATTTCTGAGCGCTCTGCATTAAACAACCTTTACCCTCGATATACGGACTAACTGATAAATTCCAGCCTGACTGATTTGTTGATACTGGTTAGGTTCCAATCCCGTTTTTTTCAGAGATTTACGAGTAGTGATTAACAGTACAGATTCAGGACTACGTTGTTTATCAGCACTCTGGATATAGGGAATTAGCTTTGAGGGACGCTGTAAAAAGGTCACACGTCGTTGTGTATAGAAAACCAGACTAGGCTTTTCAAATACATCCGAAGCCATCATCACCAGTTCTTCGTTGGGCGCTTCAACCTGAACAACAGATTCGGCGAGCTGGCGCAAGGGCAGTTGGCGTTCGGTATCGATGATGGCTGAGGCTGGCATGATGACGAACATCAAGAAGGCAACAAATCCTATAAAGCTTACCCCCCAGAGCAAATGAGATTGACGGCCCAGCAGTAGAACTGTTCCGGCGATCGCACTTATCCCCCAAATCACTGCCCCGACTTCCGATAAACTGGCTTGGCTTATCCGTAAGCCCAGATTAGGCATGGAAGGGTCATCCCCCAGCCAGTTGGGACTATAGAAACAAGCCGCTGCAAGTACCACAAAGAAGGCAATACTTAAAAGACTGGTTAGCGTTAGATGAGTGCGGACTTGAGGGAAAATCTGCCCCTGAACGATTTGATCGCTCCACCACAGCGCCACCAGAATTGCTGCCGCAGGCATGAGGGGTAGGGTGTAGCTGAAGTATTTAGTAGCGGCGATCGTGAAAAAGCCCAAGATAATCAGGAACCAAAATAGAGCAAAAAGACCGAGATGGTCTTTGCGGGGTGATTGTTGCCAATTCCGTCGCTGAAAAACTTGGATTTGGGGGATAGCAAAGCGCTGCGCCACAGCCCAGATCGCATTGGGTAGACCCAAAGACCAGGGGATAAAGCCAATTAAGGCTACCAAGACGTGAAAGTACAGGGGGCCTTGATGATGATTGACGACGCTAGTAAAGCGTTCAAAATTGTGGTAACCGAAAAATGACTCAATATAAGCCTCTCCGTTCCGCAAAGTTACCAGAATGAACCAAGGCAGGCTTAAACTCAGAACAATTCCCGCGCCCCGAACTAGACGCATTTCTCGCAAAACTTCCTTAGCTTTGCCCACATAAAGTAGAAAGGAACCGATAATCAACCCAGGCAAAACAACTCCCACAGGTCCCTTGGTCAACACAGCTAAAGAAAGTAAGACATAGAAAGCCAGATACCAACGTTCCTGCACCGTGCGTCGTTCAGGTTGAGCGTAGCCCAGAAAAAAAGCCAGTAGCGCACCTCCAAAACAAGCACTGAGTAACATATCTGAGTAGCCAGTGCGCCCAAAGAATAACGTTAGAGGATTTAGCGCCACCATTGCGGCTCCCAGGCTGGCGACCAACCATGACTGCCATTGAGGTGATTGGGGATTAGGGGTTGGAGATTGGGGATTGGGATTATTCTTTCCTTGTCCGCAGTCTCTAGCAGGACTACCAAAATACCGTAGAGTGTAGAAGCAAAAACATGTAAGAGCAAATCCAGCCAGTGCTGAAGGGAGTCGGGCGGAAAACTCATTGACGCCGAAAGTAGAGTAAGCGATCGCCATCAGCCAGTAAATCAATGGAGGCTTATCAAATCGGGGTACTCCATTGAAGAAGGGAGTAATCCAGTCCCCCGTTACTGTCATCTGTCGAGCTGCTTCAGCAAACAGTGGCTCCGTCTCATCAATCAAGCCAGTGCTGCCCAAGTTCAAAAAGAAAGCGAGGGAGCCAATCAAAAGCAACCACAAAATTGACAGCATCCAAGCAATGGCTGAATGCTGCTCCCAGGTCTTCCAACCTTTTGTAACTAGGTGATTAAAACTAAATTTCATGGAGCTTTTGATAATTGGTCGGTTAGTCTTACTCGCGCACAAGTAGACCACCAGGAACAGCACGCCAACAAGAAAGAAGTTGCCTTAAATTTCGGTAGGGGCGCAAGGCAAGAGCGCCCTGGAGAGAGGTACATTGGCAAAAACGGGATGCCCGATAATTCCTTAAAGGAACTATTGTCGAAACTCGCTGCCTAAGTAGTATTGTCGTACTAAAGGATTGTTGTAAAGTTCTTCGGCATTACCAGAAGCCAAGATTTGTCCATCCCTCATGATATAAGCACGATCCGTAATCGCCAGAGTTTCTCGGACATTGTGGTCAGTAATCAAAATTCCCATGTAGCGATCGCGCAATCCCGCAATAATTTTTTGAATTTCTGATACCGCAATTGGGTCAACACCAGCAAATGGCTCATCCAACAGCAAAAATTTCGGTCCTTCTATACCGGCTGCTAAGGCTCTTGCTAATTCGGTTCGACGCCGCTCTCCTCCGGAGACTTGATTTCCCATCGTATGGGCGACTTTTTCCAGGCGAAATTCTTGCAGCAAGTTACGCAGCCGTAATCGCCACTCCTGACGAGGCACACCTGTTTGCTCCAGCACAAGCTTGATATTGTCCCACACACTGAGGTGACGAAAGATACTGGCTTCCTGTGCAAGATACCCAATGCCTAGATGCGCTCGCTTGTTTATCGGCAAGGCTGTTATATCCAAGTCATCCAACCAAACTGTACCCTGGTTGGGTTTTTCTAAACCTGTTGCAATGTAAAAGGTGGTAGTTTTACCAGCACCATTGGGACCTAGTAGTCCTACCACTTCCCCTTGGGCGACTGAAACATTGACGCGGTTGACGATTGACCGCTTGCCGTAAGACTTATGGATATTCTCTAATACGATTTTCACTTGCTGCCATCTCCCAAAAAAGGTTGTAGGTTGCAGGTTGCAGATTCTTTTCCCAACTTTCAACCTTTCAACCTTCTAACCTTCAACCCCTTCATTGCCCAGGCGCTGACTCACTAACGGGTGTTTTGAAGGCAGGCTTAGGATTGAATGGGGGAGTGACTGGTGGTGCTACAGGTTGTGTAGGGGCTTCTGGGTCAGAAACGAGATAAATGGATTCTACCTGCTGCTGGGCTTTAGGCAGAGCAACAAAGCGTCCCTCATCAATCAAGTAGGTGATGGTTTCGCCCCGTAGACTATTACCTTGCTGCAAAACGTAGACATTGCCACTGAGAACGATACGGCGTTCGCGGCTGAAGTATTGAGCTTGAGCCGCCGTTGCCTGAATTTGTCGGGCTGGGTAGTCCATTTGCACATTTCCACGCGCTGTGACGACACCCGTCTGCGAGTTGGCTTCCTGGACATCAGAGCGAACGGTGAGGGCACGTCCATCCCCGGTTTGTGCTTGGGCGTCTTGGAGGTGAGTGGGTATAGCGATCGCTCCTACCAATGTAGCTGGAAGGATTAACCCTAAACCCAGGCGTCGCCTCAAGTTGGCAGTGAGTCGAAAGGAGCGTTTCATGGCTGTGTAGGTGAGTGAGCGTTAAAAACTGTGCTGTGCCTAGTTTACAGAAATCCAGCCAGAAAGCCTACGCCCTCTACTCCTTGGGTTGAAGGACTTTTCCGACTAGAAAGAGTTCTATAGGCTCTTGACGACCAGTTACCCTAATAAGTTTCTATGCAGGTCGGTGGAAATAAACTTAACTCTTTTAAGGGATTGGGTACTCTGAAAGCTTACCCAGTCATTCATCACCCGTCCCTAGTTCTAAAAATGACTTGTTGTCTTTAATTGTGCTACTTACTTAAGAGCTAATAATAAAAGTAGTAAAAGTAGGAAAGGTAGCTTTGTTAGATGTTTTTTCGGAAAAGAAGGCAGGGCAGGAAAATTTAAATAGCGCCTTATATTGAATTAATCTTCATGGAATCTTTATAAATAAAACAGAAATCTTCATCCCAAGTTTATAAATAAAATGCAAGGAGTAGAGAATTTTAGTTTAAATTCTTCATGAAGCTCATCTGTCATCTGATAGCCCAACCAGCAAAGCTTGGTAGTCGGAGCTAGCATGATTAACGTCTAAAGTAAAGGAGAGGTTTATATTGCTTAGACTTCATGAAAACTTCATAAAAATCTCAGTATTTTTACTTTAAGTTAAAAACAGGTGAACTAAGCAAATTGGTTCATCATTCACAACTTTCTCTTGTAGATAAGCATTGAAGTAAAAACAAAAGTCAAAAATTCTTGACTTTTCCCTTTCGACTGAAAAACATTATCAAGACTTGTTGATGTTCTCTATTTTTATCCTTACCCATAACGAAGAAATTGATATCGCAGAAGCCATTGAATCGGCACGGCTGTCAGATGATGTGATTGTGGTGGACTCCTGTAGCAGCGACGCTACTGTAGAAATTGCTCAGCGCTATCCAGTTAGAGTCCTACAGCACCCTTTTGAATCTCACGGAAAACAGCGCACTTGGATGTTGCAGCACATCCCCACGAAATACGAATGGGTTTACATCCTCGAAGCTGATGAACGCATGAC
>DATNQP010000465.1:0-7224 GCA_036703965.1 Leptolyngbyaceae cyanobacterium | reverse complement strand
ATATAGGGACCCCGGTCATTAATTCGGACAATCACAGAGTTACCATTTTCTAGATTTCTCACTTTCAAATAGGTATTAAATGGTAAGGAGGGATGCGCGGCTGTAAGTTCCTGCTGATTGTACACTTCCCCAGTAGCCGTGATGCGCCCATGAAAATAGGGTCCGTACCAGGAAGCCAATCCCTCAATTGTCCTTTCTGTTTCTACCAAGTTGTGCATTCGCCTCTGTGCTTCTGGTAGCGGCAAAGGCATGTTTCCCACAGCAATACGGAGATTGTTCGCCCATTTAATGGCAAGTAGATCCCGATTCCCTTCTAAATCTGTCGCCAAGGCATCGTCAATCTTAAGCAACAGGCGATCGGCCACTTTTATTGCTGGTAGACCATCAACGAGCGCGGGTTCAACTGGTGAGGTATTCAAATCTGGCTCAGATGGGTTAGATACGAATTGCTTCAAACGTTGAGCGATTAGATCAGCTTGCTGCTGGTTTGATAGTTGTCCAATTAAGCGATCCTTTACCCAGATTTGAAACTGCTCTGGCTTATCAGAGGGCACAGCAGCAACAGCCCGACCCGCTAGCAGTTGCGAGTACTGCCAAAAGCCTCGCTTGGCACGCGGTCTCTCCGTGTTTTGTTTATCCCCTACTTTGTCAGAAGTGCGAGTACTGACAACCACAATCGACTCAGCAGATACCTTTTCAGCAGATTCAACGCGCTGACGCCAAGGCAACAAACTCTGTATTACGTGTAAAACTTGGTCAGAGAAACTGGCTTTTGATACATTACGATGAGCACGATGAGATGTTTCTTTCCCTGAAGGAGATGGGGAAGAGGGTGCCGTTGCAACGGAGAAAGCGTCTTCTTTTGGCTCTGACTCTGGACGGCAGAAAGTATTCTCTACGGCATTGATAGCGGAGGGAGAACGGACGGCGGATTGGACTGGCTGGGATCGAAACGGGAAGGGTGCTGCACCGATCTGAAATGCCAGGTTAGGGAGAGCTGCAATAGAAGAGTTAGAAGACCAAACTCCTGAGGAAAGCGGTGTCGGAAAAACCAAGGGAGTTGGTAGTTCAATTGGGCTACTGACAACTGAGAAAACCCTCGCAGGAAAAGCACTCGTGAGGTAATCAGGTACTTTTAATAGGCTCTGGCTGGATGCAAGGAAACAGCTGACCCAGGAAGTTACCCAAACAAGTCCGAAAAAAGGCATGAGCAGTGAAATCTTGAGGTAAAATGCACTCTTGCTTTTGAACAACAATACAGTACACAGAGTCGGGGATCAATAAGATCTGTCTTAAGGGTGATCCCTAAAAATACCTAATTATCTAATGACCTCATTTAGATTACTTTGGTAGCCCAAAATGCTTTGACTATCATTTGAGACTAGTGGCTTTGATTGAAGAACAAAAATTAATAGAAAAATGGAAAAGCTAACTTTTTATATTGTTGATGTCTTTGCGGTCGAGAAGTATACGGGCAATCAGCTTGCAGTCTTTACTGATGCAACGACTCTCTCTGACGCTCAGATGCAGCAAATTGCTAAAGAGGTAAATTATTCAGAAACTACTTTTCTGACATCTACAGACATCAGAGATGGAGGTTATGATGTCCGGATTTTTACCCCCAATAAAGAATTGCCTTTTGCTGGTCATCCCACTTTAGGAACTGCCTATATTATTCAACAAGAAATCATTAACAAATCTGTTGAATGTGTTAACTTAAACTTGAAGGTTGGGCAAATTCCTGTAACCTGGTATACCACAGATGATATAGGTGAAGTGTTATGGATGCGTCAAAAGCCGCCTACTTTTCATCAAAGATTAGATGCCACGGCTCTTGCAGCCGTATTGACTTTAGATTTAGATGAGATTGATGCTCGCTTCCCAATTCAAGAAGTTTCCACAGGCATTCCGTTTATTATTGTTCCCTTAAAAACTCATGAATCTCTGAAGCGAATCAGGGTAAACAGAGAAAAATATTTTGAATTGGTAGAGAAGACTCAATCCAAAGAGATTTTAGTATTTTGCCCAGAAACTTATGCTCCAGAGAATGACTTGAGTGTCCGTGTATTTGCTGAGTATCTTGGTATTCCAGAAGACCCTGCAACGGGTAGTGCTAATGGATGTTTAGCGGGGTATCTTGTCGAGTATTCCTATTTTGGGGAAAAGCCTGTAGATGTGCGTGTGGAGCAAGGATATGAAATTGGTAGACCTTCATTGTTATTGCTCAAAGCTCAGAAGAATCAGGACATAATAGAAGTGTCTGTGGGCGGTAAGGTAGTGTTAGTGGCAAAAGGGGAATTTGTTTAGTGAACTCTCTTGGCAAGTCATCTTACCCGCAAGCGACAAACTGAGGCATACATCCCAGTTGAGCGATCGCAGGAGAACCCCACCTTGGACTTAAAGGAACGTTTACACACACACCTGGGTCAATTAGTACGCGATCGCGACCCCTATCTCGCATCAGCAGGGCATTTCTACGTCCAGCAATACATCCGCCAACAACTAGAACAGTGGGGAACCGTAGAAATCCATGAATTTCAGGTACGAGGCAAAACCCATCAGAATCTGATATTAAATCTTCCTGCCCTTTCTCAGGAGGGTAAGCGGGGATTGCCCCCCATTTTGATTGGTGCCCACTATGACGCCGTACCCGGAACACCAGGGGCAGATGATAATGCTACTGGCGTCGCCGCGCTCTTGGAGTTGGCAAGAGCATTCGCGGCTGAACCCTTAAAATATCCAGTGCGAATCGTTGCCTTCGATATGGAAGAATACGGCATGCTGGGCAGTTCCCAATATGCCGCTGATTTACAGCAACAACAGCAACCACTACGCTTGATGCTCTCCTTAGAAATGCTGGGCTATTGCGATTCTGCCCCCGGTTCGCAACGATACCCAGCGGGCTTGCAATACTTCTACCCCAATCGCGGCAACTTCATTGCTCTGATTGGCAATTTATCCACAATTCCTGATTTAATTCACCTCAGCCGTACTATTCGTAAAGCGGGAACACCCAGTGAATGGTTGCCGGTACCAGTTAGAGGTCTTATCGTTCCCCAGACGCGACTGAGCGATCACTCTCCCTTTTGGGATCGGGGTTATCGAGCGATGATGGTAACGGATACGGCTTTTATGCGCAATCCCCACTATCACAAAGCGAGTGACCGAATAGAAACCCTTAACTTAGATTTTCTTAGTGATATCTGTCAGGGTTTAGAGATAGGCATTCGACATCTTTAATCAAGCCAAAAGCGGTCGGTCCTACAGAAGTCTGCGATAACAAGCTTCTGCGCATTGCCTCGTCACTCTGTTGAATAGTCTGACGTACCTCTTCCTTTGACCAGCCCTTTGCTAAGTGTTTTGTAAAAGTCTTTAGACCACTAGCATCTACGTTGCGACCTAGCACTTCCTGATAAATCTGATTAATGACAATCTGGGCTTCTCTACTCTTAGCAATCTTACGGCGAATATCCTTTAGCCTGTTGTTCTTCTCTAGTTCCCTAGACCAAGTCCTTAGTCCCAGGGCATCGACGTCTCGCCCCAAAACCTCGTGATAAATCTTGTTGATCGTGCTGTAGTGATCAGGATTCCGGTCATTGTTCTCGCAAACTACCACTACATCCCTAATGGAAAGCATTTCGTCACAGCTTTGTGCTCTAGCCATGTTTGCCAAGCCGAGCGGAATCAGAACTGTGGTAGTTGTTACTGCCGTGGTTGCCAGAAAAGCAAGTTTCATAGGAATTTTCCTGTCTGGATACCGCGTTCCAAGAGTAAGCCCAAAGGAAGCGGCACATCTTGTCCCACTTCCTAGTCTACGATCGTTAATTAGCGACAAGCCGTTTAGTTAACGGAATTTATAGTATTTAAGCGATCGCCTACACCTGATCTTCCTAGGGGAAGATGCCTTGTCTACCGAGTTATCAGGAATTGAAAGATTGTTCTATCCATACCGAAACTGATCCACCATTGCAGCGAAACTCGCCCCAGCCATCAGCATTGGTGTGTACTGGCTCCTTGACGTGTTCGGTCAGGTCGCGGAAGGTAGCGTTGCGCTTGCCGACCTCCATCCACTTGCTGCCACCTGGACCATCGCTCATCAGCACAGCCATCGCCTTGGGATGCTCCGCATCACCCAAGCGTGTCCAGCCGATGATGTCCCAGTGATCGAAGTAGTCGTACTGAGATCCATAGGCATAGTGCTTGCGGGCATACAGGAACTTGTCGATCAGCCAGCCGTGCGAATCCAGCCAAATCTCATGTTTGTTGCCGTCACGACCCCAGTCTTCATAATGAGCGCCGTAATAGTCGGCGTAGAACACACAGGGGTAGCCTTCCCGTCGCAGCAAAATCAGCGCGTAAGCCAGTGGCTTGAACCATGACTCGACCACCGATTCGAGCGCCTGTAGCGGCTGGCTGTCGTGGTTTTCCACAAACGTGAGCGCTAGTGCTGGCTGCTGCTGCATCAGCGTACCATCCAGAATCCGTCGCATGTCGTAAGACCCACCATTCCGGCTGGCGCGATGAAAATTGTAGTGCAGTGGCACATCGAACAGCGACATCCGCCCCCCAGTATTGCTGATGTACCAGTGCAAAGTCTCGATATCCTCCGACCAATACTCACCAACACTGAACAGATTCCGTTGTGCATGGTGACGCACATGATCTAGCCATTCGTTGAAGAACCAGAACCGGATGTGCTTGACTGCATCGATCCGAAAGCCGTCCACGCCCGTAGTGTCCAGGAACCACTCGCCCCAGTACTTTAGCTCACCACGCACCTGATCGACGCCCATATCCAGATCACAGGCCATCAGAAAGTCGAAGTTGCCAAGCCTTGGATCGACCCCCGTTTCAAAAGTTTTGTCCCTGAGGCGATAAATCGTGCTGTCACCTGGTTTATCAGCATTATGGTTGACTGAATCGAAATGCCACCACTGCCACTTCATACTGGAGTATTTGTCGCCGCGACCGGGGAAGGTAAAGTGTGTCCAGATCCGTATCCGTTGCAAGGGACCAATCTCGTAGTTACGGTTATCCCAGGCAACCGGGGTTGCTTCAACTTCTTGAATCTCGTCGCCACCGTTCTTGTGGTTGAAAACCGCATCGGCGTAGACTTGTAAACCTGCCTTCTGTGCCGCCTTGACCGAGGCTAGTAACTGATCGCGTGTGCCGTACTTAGTCGCTACTGAGCCTTTCTGGTTAAACTCACCGAGGTCGAACAGGTCGTAGACACCGTAACCAACATCAAACCCCCCGCCACTAGCCTTGTACGCTGGAGGCAACCACAGTGCAGTAAAGCCTGCATCAGCCAGACCCACTGCTTTGTCTTTGATCTGCTCCCACAACGTTCCATCCGGTGGGATGTACCAGTGAAAATACTGCATCATTGTGCCATTAACCTGTGGCATGCCGATTCCTCCTGTGGGAAAAATTAGGTTAGGTCTTGTTACAAGAGAGGCGAATGCTATTCCAGACGTAAAAGTAGAATCTCATTACTAGAAAGGTAGTTCCTCATCATCCTGCTCTTTGATCGATAGTCGCCAACTGGTGCTGACTTCCTCTTCCACCGGCAGTTGCTCAATGATGTCTCCCAGTTGTTTTTGAAGGTTTTGCGTCAGTGTCACTGGTAAATCTAACTCAATCCCCAGCACTTGCGTCAATTTTGCTAGTTGGTCAAAGGCAACTTTCTTGGTGGTTCGTGTTGAGTGAGACAGCTGAAAACCTGCTGTTTCTGAAACGGTCTGCGCCTGCATGGCGGCTTTAAGTCGGTCTTTAATGTGACCAACCTCTGTATCCAGCTGCTTCCACTGATGCTCAATTTGCCGATATCGTATAGCGAGTGCTGTTAAATCTTCTGTAGCTGGGTCTGGGTTGATCAGTTGCATCAGTTGGAGTAGTCGATGATGAACGCCAGCAACATAAACTGGGTCCATTTTGGCATAGTACAGTTGATTTGGGGTTAGAGGACGCTGCCCCCAATCACTGCCCTGCTCTGACTTATTCACCGGGGGAAAATGGCACAGTTGTTCTGCCAACGTTTTGAGTTTGAGATTGGGCAATGGCACTAAGTAGTAGGGAATTTTCTTGACCATTTCCAAGGTGCAGGTGACATTTTGAGCCTTACGCTTGCCCAAAAAATTTAAGTCATAGCTAGCATTGTGAAATACCTTCTCTATTGAAGGATTAAGCATGATTTTCTCAATAAACTCCCTAACAATTTCTGGCTGCTCTAAAACATCCAATATTGAAACGCGATCGCCTTTAATGTCAGTAGAGTCTGTCAATACCTGAATTAGAGAAAGTTTTGGCTTGTCTGATTTGTAGTCAGCTACTTCTGTATCCAGCCAAAGGGTTTTAGTTTGAGCATAATTGCTAATCAAAGCTCTGATTTCATTTGCTTGTGTGAAATACTGCATTTGCTAAAAGTAATAAACCTAAAACAATATTAGGGGCTATGCTCTTGAGATTTCTCTGGATACAGAAATAGGTTTTGTTTGTGTAGACTTCAGACCTATATCAATGCCTGTCATTTTGTTAGGGGGGCGATTGCGTAGGTTCTGACGAATTTACCAACCGGGCAAGAGTCGTCTCCATCACTGCCGTAGTTTGACCAGAAACCGCGAACACCAAAGCCTCTCGATAGACTCGCTGTGCCGCATGATATCTATAATTAGCCGCACCACTGGAAACTGTAACCGCCGCATTAGCACATCGTTGCGCCAAGTTGATTGCCCAAGCCCGGAGTTGCAGCCGTTCTTCCCAAGATTGGGAGTTCGGTGGTAAAGCCTGCATCATCGCTGCTTGACAGCGGATGAGTTCACCATTGAGGGACTCACTCGCTAACTTGAGGAAGGGAAGTTGCTTAGTTTTAGCAGCAGATTCTAAGATATCGAGTCCTGCCCTCGCACACCCCAAAGCAACAAAACCGTGATGAAGAACGTTCTTCTTGTCGTTCTCGTGAATCGCACCCGCTGGTTTGACAAAGACTACACGCTCTTCGGCTAAGAACCAATGGGTGAGAGTCGCCGTGACTGTATTTGTGGATGCGATCGCCCCTAGCTCCATTGGTTCACTAAATGCTAGCGCACCCCCAGCCTCCTGGACTGTCTCAACAAAAGGCACAACACCATAAACCGCCTGATCATCGGGAAGTGCCGCACCAACAATAAAATCTTGAAAGAAGCCAAAACCTGTTATCCAAGGCACCTCTCCTGCTAGCTGATA
>DATNQP010000464.1:0-3395 GCA_036703965.1 Leptolyngbyaceae cyanobacterium | reverse complement strand
CATACACAGGATACGACTGGTTACCAGTCTTGCTACCCCTGCCTGTTTAATTGTCAATAAGCTCGGTATTGTGGGTGGGGTCTTGCCAGGTATAACCCTTTTGATCTCTGGCTTTGGGGGCGCTTGTCGCCCCCTGAACACTAATACTCTTGGCAAGCTTTGAATTTCTAACCATGTTCCGCACCTGAAGGCTTTCATAAGCCACGAAATCGCTAGATTTCACTACGCACAACGCCTGTTTCACGGCGAAGTCTTTACGCTGCCTACTGACCTTGAGGTGTTTTCTTCCTAGCCTGTTGATGGCTTTCTTTCGGTTGGCGGAACCCTTCTTCTTCCTGGAAACTCGTCGCCCAGACCGTTTCAATGCCTTCTCACTTTTACGGAGATGGCGAGGATTAGGAACGGTAGATCCAGTGCTATCGGTATAAAAGTGGTTCAGTCCAACATCTAAGCCGATCGCTTTTCCTGTCGGTTCAAGGTTTTCTACTCGTTCTACATTGATGCAGAACTGAGCGTAGTATCCATCGACTCGACGGATAACACGCATCCGCTTGATTTCGTCGGGTGCATAGAAGTGCAAGTCCCGATTGCCCACCAACTTAAAAGTGCCAGCCGCAAAGCCATCAGTGAAAGTGATACTTCTTTTATCTTTAGAAATCTTGTACCCGGAAGTCTTGTATTCAACTGACCGAGTATTTTTTTTTAATGCTGGATACCCCTTCTTTCCTGACTTCTTAGCTTTGCAATTAGCGAAGAAACGTTGAATAGCAAAAATGGCACGTTCAGCCGAAGCTTGACGCGCCATTGAGTTAAGTTTACCTGCCCACTCAAACTCTTTAGCCATTACAGCACATTGCTTGTAGAGGTCAGGCAGCTTAACACCACGATTATCCATCCAGTACCTGAGTGCTTTGTTGCGGACAAACTGAGCTGTGCGGATCATGTCGTCGATAACCCGATACTGCTCATGTGTACCTTTTAGCTTAAACTCAAGTACAATCATGGAATCATACTATTATGTTTATAAGCAAAGATTACTATAAACTAAGACGATAGGCACTTTTAAGTGCTACCTCGTTTTCATCCGTGAGCTGAAGCTGCACGGCTTTCAACTACGACCATAGTAAGAAGAGTTAACGCATTTACTTATTCTGTGTCCCAATGCCATTACACAGGTTGCGATCGCTTTGATTGACATTCGGTTTGGTCTTCAGAACATCACGAACCTGATCGCAACCCTGCCTCAACAAATCATCGAGATTCAAATTCCACAGAATCACCGTTCTGTCGGAACTTGATGAAGCAAGCATCTGACCCACAGGGGCAAAACTCACGCTCCACACCTCATCCCGATGAGCCTTCAACGTTTTGAGTAAAGTACCATCTCGGTGCCAGAGTCTTACCATTTTATCTGTACTCGCCGAGGCTATGGTCTGTCCGTCGGGGCTGAAGCTCACGCTTGTTACTTGACCTGTATGCTTTAGGATGCTTAACGGTGTGCCGTCCTTGCTCCAAAGTCTCACTGTTGTGTCAGCACTAGCAGAGGCAAGCATCTGACCATCTGAACTGAAACTGATGCTCCAAACCCCACCGTTATGTTCCTTCAGGTCTTTGAGCAACTTACCCTCAGGGATACTCCAGAGTTTAACAGTGCGATCGTCGCTAGCTGAAGCAAGTGTCTTGCCGTCCGAACTCCAACTAACGCTAGTAACCCAACCTTGATGCGCCTTTAGGCTTTGTAAGGGTAGTGCTTCTGTCTGGGAAACAGAGGCATTTAGTTTCCAAAGTTTAATCGTTCCATCGGCGCTACCTGAGGCAAACATCTGACCATTGGGGCTAAAACTCACGCAAGCCACCTGATCGTCATGCCCCTTTAATGAAAGGAGCAACTTGCCATTCAATCTCCAGAGGTTGATGGTTCCATCATCACTTGCTGATGCGATCGCTTGACCATCTGAGCTGAAACTCACGGTCCTAGCTTGAGTACCCTGCTGTTTGACTGTTGCGAGCAACTTGCCGTCACGATGCCAGAGTTTGATAGTTCCATCATCACTCGCCGAGGCGATCGCTTGACCATCTGGGCTGAAACTCACGAAACTAACTTTACTAGGAGGTAACTCCAAGCGTTGGCGCTCTCGAAAACTATAAACGGCTTGATTGAGTGCCATCAAAACCCGCATCTGGGTATCAGAACTTACCCCAATTGACTGTTTCAGTTCTCTGGCAGCCTTTAGGCTTTGGATTAGAGCATCCAGTTTTCTATCCGATTCAAAGAGCGCTTCGGAGTATAAACTGAGGGCGTTGAGTTTGGTGTTGATGTTGTTGCTCGATAATGTCACCCAAAACACCCCGATTAGGAAGGCAAGGATTGATATCACTGCTCCTGCGGCTGGGGCAAGGATTCTTTGTCTCGATTCCTGCTCGCGCTGAAGCTTCGCTTCGGTTAATTTTCGTTGCTCTTGCTCTTTTGTCAGTTCTTCTAGTAACTCCTTTTCCCGACAAAGTTGCTCAATCTCAGCCTGACTCTGGTCTTTACTCTTGCGCAACTGGGTCAATTCAGCTTCTTGGCTAGCTGCTAAGAACTGATAATCCTGATTGCTCAAGCTTTTGCCACTCGCCCAACTTTGTGCATCCTGCAAGGCTTGCCCTCGCAGCAATCGGGATTCATCCTGATAATTGGACGCTAACCAAGCCGCTAAGGCTTCAGCATAGGGGCGCAAGTCGTAGAGCGCTTTTTCAACCCAACTTTGATTAAAAATAGACTCATAAATGTGGTTGTAGACTCTTAATTTTCCGTCACGCCTAACTACCAACCCTGAGAGCCGCAATTGGGTTTGTTCGGGAGAGTCATCGGCTAAGACTCCTTCTTCATCCCTCTCTCTCCCCTCCTTATTAAGGGGGGGGTAGGAGGATTGCAATATTTTTTGATAGAGTCCCAGCAGCCTACTGGTGCGTTGCTGATTTGTTTTGAGGCGATCGCGTATCGTCTTCAGATGCGCTGGCTCATCCTGGGATTCCCAATTCTCTATTATGTGGGATTTCACTATTTTAGTAATCAAAAATTCTTCCGCCTCAGTCCCCAATCCCCCATCCCCAGTCCCCAGTCCCCAGTCCCCATTCTGAACCACCAACTGACAAAGCTTTTGAGTAAGAAACGGTTGCCCTCCAGTCCAGTCTAAAATCTCTTTGAGAACCTCTTGGGGATTGTCTACTTTCCCCTCCAATCCCTTGACTAATGGCTGCGCTTCATGTAATGAAAAGCCATGTAACTCAATCGCCCGACCAATATTAAAGGGTGTACGAGTCGGGTTGGCAATCAAATCGGATGGCGTGGCAACTCCCAGCAGAGCAAAGGTGAGGCGCTGATATTCCGGCTTTTGTGCCCTTTTGTTATA
>DATNQP010000463.1:0-2421 GCA_036703965.1 Leptolyngbyaceae cyanobacterium | reverse complement strand
GTGCTTGAGAATCACACGCTTAAGAATGCGGTTGGTCATCTAGTCGGCGCTTATAAAATCAACCTAAGCGATGACGAAATTTTAATCCAGGGTCAACTGGGTTGGGCAAAACAGAAACAGATGACAACACTGAATCTCATGATTCTACGAGTTGTCATGCTCAGCATCGGGCGCTTTTTCCCAAACTTAATCCGCAAGCTACTACAAAAACTCTTAATTACAGGCAAGAAAAGTGCGCCTTTTCGGTTCTCTCGTCAGTTTTGCTGGCAGGATGGCAATACTGTTCGGTTAACCTCACCCCCAACCCCTCTCCACCTCTCCCTAACTCTCCCCTACGAGAGGAGGGAAAAAGAGCAGCTTTGTTACGGAGAGGGAAGTCCAGTTCCCCCCTTCCCTGCAAGCGAAGGGGAGTTAGGGGGGTTAGGTCAGCCTGATCCGAACAGTCTTGAGCAGGATGGGCAGTGGTACGTCACTGACGAACTAACGGCAGACTCCTGGGAGAATGTCGTTGCGGCAGGAATTGGCGGTGACCAAACATCCATTTATGTGGTGATGAGCCGTACCTTTCAAAAGGGACAATTGCAGCCTTGGCTTGATCTGACGGATAAAGTCAAGCACTTAGCACCGGGTCAAGCACTGAAATTGGAGCGCAAACTTTGAATGAAACGACTGATTTCCATTGCTGTTAGTTTGGCAATCTTAGCCATCATCTACTGGAAAATTGATTTTCAGGGACTCTTAAAGGTATTACAAAATTGCGATCACGGGTGGATGGTCATTAGCCTGGGTATGGTCATACCGCTTACCCTGCTTACATCTTGGCGACTTCAGCAACTCATGCCACCTAAATCAACGTTGGGATTCGGTGAAGCGAATCGCCTGATTTTGGTAGCGAGTGTTCTAAATATGGTGCTGCCCTCAAAAATGGGTGACATCACCAAAGCCTACTTCATGAAAGAGCGGGGACACTTGGAGGGTTCCTTATCTCTATCCTTAGTTGTGTTTGAAAAAGCCTGCGACCTGCTCTCGCTGCTGCTATGGTGTGTATTTGGGCTAATGCTTTATCCCCAAAAAGATTGGCTCTTTTGGATCATGACTGGTAGCGTGGCAACTGGACTTATGGTTGGGCTATTACTCCTCAGTTCTACTCAATTCGCTCAGTTATTTTTTGCCCTAGGTCGAACAATTGCTCCTAAGAAAGCCCGGTCAAAGCTAGATAAACTGCGCGACTCTTGGACTGAAATGCACAGATATTTCTGGCGGGACAAAATCCAACTCTTAAAGATTACTACTACTTCAATCTTTATCTGGTTCCTACACTTGCTGCAAATTTGGTTTTTTATCCTCGCTCTGAAAGCTTGGACGCCTTTTCTGGCAAATTTGGCGCTATCACCCCTGGCAATTTTAGCTGGGTTACTCCCCCTAACCTTTGCGGGTGTGGGTACTCGTGATGCTGCTCTAATCGCTTTTTATAAACCGTTTTTCGATGCGCCAACTGCTGCTGCACTAGGGCTACTTTGTACATCACGCTATCTCCTCCCTGCTATAGGTGGACTGCCCTTCCTTGGTTCATTCGTGACACGTTCTACCAATTCACTTTTGGGAGGCTACACATCACGTAGATGAAGCGTTTGGTTCTTTCTACCATTTCACGAATCCCTAGAACACCGATTCAGTATTAGATGAAGAACCTCTCCCCCAACCCCTCTCCTACGTTAGCGTTAGCGAAGCGAATCGCGATCGCGAATTAGCGGCACGAAGTGCCCAGAGGGGAGTTTTGCTCCCCCTTCCCTTGCAGGGAAGGGGGCTGGGGGGTTAGGTTTTTGATTACTGAATCGACCTTCTAGTCCCCAAAACAAAGGAGGCTCTTACTATGCAAGACCGTGATTACACATTAATCATTGACAAAAGCGGCAGTATGTCCACCCCAGACCAACTGGGTGGAAGAAGCCGTTGGGACGCCGCGCAGGAATCTACTCTGGCATTGGCGAGAAAATGTGAACAGTTTGACCCCGATGGAATTACTGTTTACCTGTTTTCCAGCCGATTCAAACGCTATGAAAATGTGACTTCTAGTAAGGTTGCACAAATTTTTCAAGAAAATGACCCGGCTGGGACTACAAACCTTGCTGGTGTCCTAAAGGATGCGACTGACCAGTACTTTCAGCGAAAAGCTTCTGGACAAACAAAGCCCGGAGGAGAAACCATTGTGGTGGTAACCGATGGTGAACCAGATGACCGCAAAGGTGTGATGGTCGCGATTGTTGAGGCATCGCGGCAGATGGAACGGGATGAAGAATTGGCAATTTCAATGATTCAAGTGGGTAATGATGCAACCGCTAGTCAGTTCCTCAAGGCTTTAGACGATCAGTTGCAAGGCGTTGGAGCGAAGTTTGACATCTGTGACACCATCACGATTGA
>DATNQP010000462.1:0-9147 GCA_036703965.1 Leptolyngbyaceae cyanobacterium | reverse complement strand
ACGCCTGCTCAAGGGAATTGATATTCGGGAGCAGGGTTCAGGCTCCATTGGTGCGACCAACGTTCTAAGAACACTGGGAAAAGGGCCAGCAGGGGTGGTTTTGCTGGTTGATGCGTTGAAAGGCGTCGGTGCGATCGCTCTTGTGAATGCCTTCTATGCCCTAGCTGCGACACCAGTACTCCCTTCTAGCTGGCAACCTTGGTTAGTCGCTTTAGCAGCATTTGCGGCAGTACTGGGACACAGTAAATCAATCTGGATTAACTTTGCAGGCGGTAAATCCGTCGCTACCAGTTTGGGCATCTTACTGGCAATGTGTCTACCTGTCGGCTTAGGAACGTTAGGCGTGTTTGCTATCGTACTGGCAGTGTCCCGCATTGTCTCCCTGGGTTCGATTGCTGGTGCGATCGCGGTTTCTTTCCTGATGATTCTCCTAGGGCAACCGCTACCTTACCAGTTGTTTGCTGGTACGGCTGGCTTGTATGTAATCTGGCGACACCGTAGCAACATTCAGCGTATCCTTGCCGGTACCGAGCCTCAGGTGGGGCAACCGCTGCCAGAAGAAGCTAAAAGCAATTAACGGAAGCCTTATTCCCTACAGAAAAAGACTTCCAGTATTTAGACTTATTACAAGCATTTCTATCAGGAAAGCGATCGCTTCACTTTGCTAACAGTTCTGCTGCTACTAATCCTTTTTGGATCGCCAGAACTGCTGCTTGAGTGCGATCGCGTACTTCCAGCTTTTGTAAAATGGCGTGGACGTGAACCCGAACTGTGCCTATAGCAATGTGCAGTAGTTGGGCAATCTCTTGATTAGTCTTTCCTGCCGCGATCAGCGCTAGAATCTCTTGCTCTCGTTGTGTTAAAGGATTCTCCGACTCTCCAACTCTCTTTGCTAGTGCTGGCGGATTGCCTGTCATCGCCGCCCGAATTTCTGCTGTGCCAGTTTGATCCCACCACGATGCCCCTGCCGCCACCGATCGCAATGCCAAAACCAGAACTTCGGCTTCAATACCTTTCAGGCAGTATCCACAAGCACCGGCGGCAATTAATCGTTCGATCAGCGGCTTTTGGGAATGAGAGGTTAAAACCAAAACGGGCATCTTTGGATGCTGTAGCTTAATTTGACGACAAGCCTCAACACCACCAATTCCCGGTAGTCCCACATCCAGCAAAACGACATCTGGTAAATGCTGATTGGTCAATTCCACAGCCATTTCGCCATCAACCGCTTCGGCAATGACTTCTAACCCTGGTTCCCGTTGTAAGCGCATATACAGTCCCAGGCGGAACAGTTCATCATCTTCAACTAGCAGAATCCGCAGCTTAGTCATTAGTTATTGGGTGGGCAAGCAGGGAGTCGGAAGCCAAACAAAGCACCGTGTGGCGTTCGGTTCTCTGCCCAAATTGTACCGCCGTGAGCTTCAATAATTTGACGACTCAGGTATAAGCCCAAGCCCGAACCTACGGCAAGGCGATCGCTATGTCCTTGATAAAACCGCTCAAATAAGTGGGGAAGCTCGTTGCCAGTAATTCCTGGTCCATTATCAATAACTTTTACCCAATGGTAAGCTGAGTCTGACTCTAGCACGACTTCGACTTTGCCGCCGCGTGGAGAATGGTTAATGCCATTGATCAGTAAATTGCTGAAGACTCGCTGCAATTGTAAGGCATCTCCATTGACCCATACAGACCGACGAAAGTCAGATTCGCCATAGCCAAGACAAAGATAAACTCGGCGGGTTACTGCCAAATCTGTCAGAGTCGCGATCGCTTCCTCTGCTACAGCAACCAGATTCATCGGAGTCAAATGCAGTTTCAAGCCTTCTGTATCATTGTGATAAACATCCAGAATGGTTTCTACCAATTGCAATGTGGATTGGTGAGAACGAGTCATCATCCCGAAAACATCTTGTTGTACTGCCGCCACTTCCCCAAACTGACCCTTTTGCAAAGATTTCAGCGTTTCAATGGCTCCCAGAAGAGGGGTTTTGAGGTCGTGGGTAAGAGTGGAGGCAAAATCTTCCCTAATGCTTGCTAGCTGTTCTTGGGCGTGTAATTGAGCCTTTTGCTGTGCGATCGCTTCTTCATACCGACGAGTGCGATCGCTTAAAACTCCTGTCACCACCAATGCCATTACTGCAATTATCCGATTCCCCACCGTCGCCGGATTAGTGTGTTCTAGATGAGGAAACACCAGATTAAAAAGTGTTAACCCAGAAGCGAACAGTGTTACTTGAAATGTCGCTAAACGATTTAACCGGGGGTTAGCTAGCAAAATGGGTCCCGTATAGAGGTAGCCAAACACATAATCTGATGGCGTGGCATATTCTAAGGTCATCACTACAGCAAATATGCCTGCAATTAGAAAGCAGGTTTTATGATGCGGATTATTCCTTAGCACAAACCGCTGAATCTTCGACCACCACTGATAGCACCGGCTCATTCCTTATAAAGACTCTTTTTTCATAACTTGATACTCATATTAACAGCCTCTTTATTCAGCTCATGCCATCTTTTGTCAATACCTATAGCAGTCCTAAATAATTCGTGAAGGCGAGATACCCGACTTCTTTAAGAAGTCGGGTATCTGAACCGCTGACTTTTCACAACTCTTAGGATTGGTATATATCTCCAGATATATTTTTCTCTAAACGATATATAGATAGTTTATTATATTGGCTGCAAATAGATTATTTAATAAGATATTTTTTGTTGATTAACTTACCGTTTGTGTAGCTAAGTCAAAAACCTACCTTTTCAGGAGTCTTGCTCATTAATGCTGCAAGGATTTTTACAGATTGCATTCACGCTACTGATATTAGTAGTGATTGTTCCTTTCTTAGGAAAGTATATTGCTTGTGTGTTCCTTGGACAAAGAACATTTATTGACCCAGTAAGGCTACCAGTCGAGGGCATTATCTACACTACTGGGGGTATTCGGTATCAAGAGAACATGACAGGTTGGCAGTATGCTCGTGCATTGCTATGCAGCAATTTAGTTATGGGTATTCTCGTCTACTTGCTCTTCATGTTTCAGGGAATTAGCCCGTTAAATCCCACAATGTTAAGCGCCCCGACTTGGGATACAGCATTACACACCACAATTGCATTTTTGACCAACACAGACCAACAACACTACTCTGGCGAAACTACCTTTAGCTATTTCAGCCAGGTAGCAGGACTAGGGTTTTTAATGTTTACTTCTGCGGCAACAGGGTTAGCCGTAGGGATTGCCTTTATTCGGGGTTTGACGGGTAGACCGCTAGGCAATTTTTACGTGGATTTAATCCAATCCATCACGCGAATTTTACTTCCCCTGTCCATTGTTATTGCTTTATTACTAATCATCTTAGGTGTACCCGAAACTTTGGCAGAACCAGCAACAGCAACAACCCTAGAGGGAGCTACTCAAAAAATTGCCCTTGGGCCAATAGCACATTTTGAAGCGATTAAGCAGTTGGGAGAAAACGGTGGTGGCTTTTTTGCTGTCAACTCTGCTCACCCCTATGAAAATCCCAATGGGGGTTCTAACCTAATAGAAACGATCGCAATGGTTTGCATCCCAGCCTCGCTAATCTATACCTACGGCATTTTTGCAGGGAATAAAAAGCAGGGATGGTTGCTGTTTTGGATGGTTTTCATCATCTATGTTGCCCTGATTATCATTACTGCCATTGGCGAGTATCAGGGAAATCCTCTCGTTAACACGATCTTGGGCGGACAACAGCCCAATCTGGAAGGCAAGGAAGTCCGATTTGGTTGGGCACAAACCGCACTTTGGGCAGTAACAACCACAGCTACTATGTGTGGTGCAGTTAACGGAATGCACGATTCCTTAATGCCTCCAGGTGGCTTTGCCACACTGTTCAATATGTTTATCCAAATAATTTGGGGTGGTCAGGGAATGGGAACGGCTTACCTATTCATTTACCTGATTTTGACTGTATTTTTAACAGGTTTAATGGTAGGACGCACCCCAGAATTTCTTGGTCGCAAAATAGAAAAGCGAGAAATTGTCCTTGCCAGTGTAATTCTGCTCGTCCACCCCATTGTTGTCTTAATTCCATCTGCGATCGCACTTGCCTTTCCCGATACCCTCAGTGGCATTAGTAACCCTCTTTTCCACGGCATTTCCCAGGTGGTTTACGAATACACCTCAGCCGCCGCCAACAATGGTTCTGGATTGGAAGGATTAGCGGATAGTCAACCCGCACCAACAGCATTGTGGTGGAATCTCAGCACCTGTATCAGTCTCTTAGCAGGACGTTACCTCCCCATTATTGCCCTCCTACTCTTGGCAGACAGTATGTATCGCAAACAACCCGTACCCGAAACCCCCGGTACTCTCCGCACCGATACAGGACTATTCACCAGCGTTACAGCTGGAGTCATCATCATCCTGGGGGCGCTAACTTTCTTCCCAGTTCTCGCCTTAGGGCCAATTGCTGAAGCTTTTCAAATCGCCTCTGGGGGCTGAAAACGTTTTGACGTTCTCAGGCGTTTGTGTAGCAGAGGCTCAAGCAGAATGGCACTGACTTAAGCGAAAACTAATCTTTCGTTGGAAAAACCCGGATTGGGGGACGTTGCCCCCCAAACCCCCCAGTGGAGGACGGAGTGCCTCCCCCACGCCCCCTGCACAAGGGTTGGTTGGTGTGATGAATTTTCTTAATTCAGTGGTATTCGGCTTAAGAACGTTGCTACTGCTGTGTGATCGCAATATCGACCGATTAGCCCCCCCTAACCCCCCAACCTTGGGGGAACAAGATCTAACTCCTCCCAGAATTGGGGGGCATGGGGGGCGAGTGCGTAAGTCCTGTACTGCTGTGCGATCGCTCAAACTTCCCCAGCCCTAATGCTCTAACCTCTACAGAAATTATGGAAACTCAGGATAAACTCGATTTACCATCTACCCAAAACCAGCCGCCCAACGACTCCGGAGGTTCGCGCAAAAGAAGGGAGAGGAAGATCAATACGAAAGGGCTTTATCAAAGAGCTTTTCGGGATGCCTTCGTTAAACTCAACCCGCGAGTGATGCTGAGAAACCCAGTCATGTTCGTTGTCTGGGTGGGCACGGTTATCACGGCACTGCTGACAATTGACCCAACCCTGTTTGGGCCGGTTCGCGGTGACAACCAGCGGCTGTTCAACGGTCTAGTTACCGCAATTTTGTTCTTCACCATTCTGTTTGCCAACTTTGCTGAGGCGGTGGCAGAAGGACGGGGCAAAGCTCAAGCTGATTCCCTGCGTTCCACCAAGTCAGATACTACGGCTCGAAGACTCTTGCCCAATGGCTCAACTGAAGACGTAAGTTCCACTGCTTTACGAAAAGGCGATCGCATTAAAGTGATTGCTGGTGACATTATCCCATCTGACGGCGAAGTTCTAAGTGGTGTCGCGTCAGTAGATGAATCGGCAATTACTGGTGAATCAGCACCAGTGCTGAAAGAACCAGGGAGCGATGTCGCCAGTTCCGTCACGGGTGGCACGCGCATTCTCTCCGATGAACTAATTCTGCGAGTTACCGCTGACCCAGGTCAAGGCTTTCTAGACCGGATGATTGCCTTGGTAGAAGGCGCTGAACGGAGTAAGACGCCTAACGAAATTGCCCTGACGGTTTTGCTGGCTGTTCTCACTCTGGTCTTTTTGATTGTTGTCGCGACAATCCCACCCATTGCTAATTATGTAGGCAGTCCTGTGGGTATCGTACTCTTGATTTCCCTATTGGTAGCGCTAATTCCCACAACAATTGGGGGACTCTTGAGTGCGATCGGGATTGCTGGTATGGACAGGGTTGCTCAGTTTAATGTGGTGGCAACTTCCGGACGAGCGGTTGAGGCTTGCGGCGATGTTAATACTTTAGTGTTGGACAAAACGGGCACGATTACTCTGGGTAACCGTTTGGCGGAAGAGTTCATACCAGTCAACGGTTACTCGCAAGCAGATATTGCTCGTGTGGCTTTGGCGGCAAGTGTGTTTGATGAGACGCCGGAAGGAAAGTCGATTGTCCGGCTGGCAGAACAGTTAGGGGCAACGGTGGATTTTGACCGCAGTGCTGCTGAAGGCATTGAGTTTTCTGCAAGAACTCGCCTGAGTGGCACAGATTTACCGAATGGTGGTGAGGTACGTAAGGGTGCGGTGGATGCGATTAAGGGTTTTGTTCGTTCTCGCGGGGGACGGCTGACGCCAGAACTCGATACAGCCTATGAACGGGTTTCTCGGCTGGGTGGTACGCCTCTTGCGGTTTGTAAGGACGCCGACCTTTACGGCATCATCTATCTCAAAGACATTGTCAAACCCGGTATCCGCGATCGCTTTGACCAACTGCGACGGATGGGTGTTCGTACTGTCATGCTGACGGGTGACAACCGGATTACAGCCGAAGTAATTGCCGCCGAAGCTGGGGTGGATGATTTCATAGCTGAAGCCACGCCAGAAGACAAAATTGAGGTGATTCAACGGGAACAAGCACAAGGCAAATTGGTTGCCATGACAGGTGACGGCACCAACGACGCACCAGCACTAGCTCAGGCAAATGTCGGCTTGGCAATGAACTCTGGAACCCAGGCGGCAAAGGAAGCGGCGAACATGGTGGATTTGGATTCTGACCCCACCAAGTTGATTGATTTGGTAACAATCGGTAAACAGCTGCTAATTACTCGTGGGGCACTGACCACTTTTTCACTCGCTAATGATATTGCTAAATACTTTGCCATCATCCCGGCGATGTTTCCCCCTGTTAAAGGTCTCGACTTTATGCACTTGGCGAGTGCAAACTCTGCTGTCTTATCGGCGCTAATTTACAACGCCCTAATTATTCCAGCACTTATTCCGCTAGCGCTAAGAGGCGTCAAATTTAAACCCGTGAGTGCTAATCGACTGCTACGGGATAACATCCTGATTTATGGATTGGGAGGCGTGATTGCGCCGTTTATTAGCATCAAGATTATTGACCTGTTGATTGCAGCTATCGGGTTGGCATAGCAATTTAGGATTTTTCAAATCCACCTAATGCAAAAACACCAAAGAAACAGACAGTTATGAAGCAAGTTAATTGGTTGAAAGAGATTTTGCCCAGAGACTTCACTGAGGGAGTGGAGTTGGTGCGTGAACAGTGGAAAAGAAATCCGCTACCGATACAGCTATTTCTTTTACTGTGCTTGAATCTCCTGATCGCTCCAGCTGTTAATGCTGCCACGGGGCCAGAAATTACCCGCAAGGCTGCCTATGCACTTGGCATCTTGGGCATCGTGATACTGGGTCTTGCTATTTACCTTTTTGCTGTGATTTTACAGCCGGAGCGCTTCTAATTATGGTTAGAGATATCATCACTGGCATTCGCTCTACTCTTGCTCTCTGGGTCTTGACGGCATTGCTCTATCCTCTACTTATGCTTTTGATAGGTCAAGTGGTCTTCCCGTACCAGGCAAATGGTAGCTTGATTAGAAACGCTCAGGGGAAAGTTGCGGGTTCGGAGTTAATCGGTCAACCGTTCTCCTCTGACCGATATTTCTGGAGTCGTCCTAGCACGACGAATTACAGCAGCTTTACTGCCCAAGAGTACGATCCAAAAAATCCAGAGAATACCGCCCAAAGAACGGGAAGATCTGGCGCTAGCAACCTCGCTCCCAGCAATACACAACAGCTGCTAAAAGACAATAGGAAACCCGATGATCCAGATTTAATCAAACGGATTCGTGAAGATGCAAATACGCTAACCCAGGCTGGTATTAAGCCAACTGCCGATCTTGTTTATACCTCTGGCTCTAGTTTAGACCCGCATATTAGTGTGGAGGCGGCGCAGGCGCAGATCCAACGGGTGGCAAAAGCGCGATCGCTTAATCCGAACCAGGTTGAGATTTTAGTTAGCAAATACACAGATAGTAGATTCCTGGGCATTTTTGGTGAGCCTGGGGTTAATGTCCTCAAACTGAATCTGGCTCTAGACGGACAAAAGATTTAAGCCTCAAATCGATTGAGTCCTAAGTGGAATGCCACTGACATAAGAAATTCATCACACCAATCAATCCTTGTGCAGGGGGCGTGGGGGAGGCACTGTGCGCTAAACGCGCCCCGCTCCGCTAACGTCCCCCACTGGGGGGTTTGGGGGGCAACGTCCCCCAATCCGGGTTTTTCCAACGAATGATTACTTTTCGCTTAAGTCAGTGCCATTCGTCCTAAGTGGCCTTGATTCGACTAACTTGCCAATAAAACCTTACCTTTCTGTGAAAGCCGAGCAATGCCAAGATTGATTTTATTTATTACAACTTCGGTCATTATCAGGTTTTTTATTTGGGTTCCCCTAAGGTTTGTATTTTTTAGAATCTTCGGACTCTATGTAGGAGAGCTTGTCTTTAATATTTTTGGAGGAATCTTCTTCCTCTATTTTATGGAGAGGTTTTTTGTCCTCTTCCAAGAAGATGACGGGCGAGGGCTACTCGGAGTGTTTATCCCCGAATGGGTAGAGAAACCAGTAGTCACGCTTTTTTGGACGGTTACTCGACCTTTAAGGAGGCAGTGTTTCATTTTTAAACACGGCTATCCCCCAAGCTAATCCCCCTGAAATGAGACAAAGCTACTCCAACTATGATTAGTAACCACGAATTAACAAATCAGCAAACATCACCAATGTCATATACACAAATTAAACGGCGTCGTGGCAAACACAAAATGTATATTGGCATGGCACCGGGCGTTGGCAAAACCTACCGAATGCTACAAGAAGCCCAAGAACTTAAAGAAGAGGGTATTGATGTTGTCGTTGGTTTACTAGAAACTCATGGGCGTGAAGAAACCGCTGAACAAGCAGTTGGGTTAGAAGTTATTCCCAGGAAAGCAATAGTTCACACTGGTGTCACTTTAGGGGAAATGGACACAGACGCGATTCTAGAGCGTCAGCCTCAACTGGTGCTTGTTGATGAACTTGCTCACACTAACGTACCGGCTTCAGATCGAGAAAAGCGTTACCAGGATGTTGAGGTGATATTAGCAGCTGGAATAGATGTTTTTTCGACGGTTAATATTCAGCACTTAGAAAGTCTCAATGACTTGGTAGCAAAAATTACTGGTGTTAGGGTACGTGAACGAATTCCCGATCGCCTTCTGGATGAAGCAACAGAAGTCGTGGTAGTGGATGTGACGCCCGAAACC
>DATNQP010000461.1:0-21701 GCA_036703965.1 Leptolyngbyaceae cyanobacterium | reverse complement strand
GGTCAAAATTCGTTTGGTGTTGCCAATTTCAACAAATATGACTCTCAGTAAACCCTCTCCACGCCTGGATTGTGCAACTAAGACATCATCTTCAACCATAACTTGTTGAGGATTCATCAAAACCATTTCGACTTCTTCGCGTGTGATCTCTAATCGTTGTTGCCATTGTTGCTGACGTTCCTCTGCGTGCCTTGTCCAAGCAATCTGCATTTTTCCTAATTCTGCTGTGATCGCCAATGCCTGTTCACAATACTCCATCGCCTGCTCTGGTTGCCCGATTTTGTAGTGTAGCTCTGCCAGAGCTTTGAGCGTGTCGGCTTCAACGTCTCGATTGCCGATCTCTCGCGTCATGGTTAATGCGAGTTGGAGAGTTTCTAGGGATACAGGGTATTGCCGCAGACTACAGTACAGCTCCCCTAACACCGCCAGGATTCCGCTTTCTAGGGGGAGATCGCTGACCTGTTGAGCTAGGAGCAGAGCTGTTTGAAGGGTGTCCTGTGCCTCAGCATAGTTTCCCATCTTAAAATGGGTCTGACCAATCATCGCCATTACCCTGGCTTCAATAGCAACGGCACCTATGGCTCGATAAATCAAAAGGGCAGCCTGCAAGTTATTCAGTGCTTCGGGAAACTGTTTCAATTGCGCCTGGGTATATCCTAAGTTGGCTAAGGCTGTGCCTTCTCCAGCGCGATCGCCAGTATCACAGGCAAGGGTCAGGTTTTGCTGATGGTAGTCGATTGCCTGCTGATACTCGCCCAGACTGTGGTACGTATTCCCCAGATTGCCCAGGGTCTTGCCTTCTCCCTGACGATCGCCAATATCACGGGCAAGGGTCAGGCATTGCTGATAGTAGTCGAGTGCCTGCTGGTAGTCGCCCAAGCTGTTGTACACAGTCCCCAGATTGCCCAGGGCAGCGCCTTCTCCCTGCTGATCGCCTGTTTTTTGAGAAATTTCTAGAAGTTTTCTGAAGAGAGGAATTTGCTCCCGGTAGTACCCCCATGTCCCGAGTTGCCAGCATAGATATTCCTGAGTCGGTGTATCCAAAGAAGTCCAGGCAATAGCTGCGGCGGCTTCCCAATCTTTCACTTCGCAGTAATGGTCAAACGCTTCCAGATAGCCCCTCACTCGTTCTAAATTCGATGCATTGGATGCTGGTTCATAGGCGGTCAACCACAGATCGGCTGCTTTACGTTCGGCTGTTTCCCACAGCAAGGCGTCTTGTCGCAGTAGATCGTAGGCGACATCGCGAATGAGATTGTGTTGGCGGATGAGGAATTGGTTCTGCTGGATGCAGTCTTGCTCAATCAAGGCGCGATCGCCTAATACTCGATAAGCTGCTTTTTGCTGTTTGGCAGTGCGATCGCTAATCATGGCTAGCCAAAACTTCTTGGGAACGGGGCGACGAAAAACCGCACTCCGGCAGAGCAAATCAAGCGCATCAGCGGGTAGCTGTTTCAGGGATTTTTTGATGCGTTCTCGAACTTTGCGATCGAGCGCTTCGTTGTATTCAGTTTCATCTAATCGTCTGGCTTGAAGTTCTCGCGCCACTTGCTCAAATTCTGGTTGGTGAATTTGCCAATAGCCACAAACATTTCCTGCAAACCTGTTCAAAATATCTTCGGCAATCACCTTTAATACGAGAGGATGCCCTTCATAGATCTTGGCGATACGAATCAGGACTTCTCGATTCGAGTGTTCTACAATAACCCCTCGTTTCGAGAAAAACTCTAGTTGCTGTTCCGCTTGCAACAGTCCATCCAGCCGTTTTTCATGCCAATGATTAGAATAGCGATCGCCAAACTCTGCCAGTGCTGCGGGTAATGCCTGAGAAGTCAGCACCCAACGACTGGGAAATGCTGGGTGGGTGAGACACCGCTGCAAAAATGTCACCCAGTACTCATCTGAAAAGGCTGTATTCTCTGGGTTGAGCAGCCGTTCAACGGAGTCTAGCTGAATCCAATAGGGATGAGCTTGAAGTTTTTTGAGGAGGCGATCGCTCAACCATTTCGGGTCATTGCGCTGTTGGGGTTCTATGTTTTGCTCGCCTAATTTTTCTAGGAGTTCCGCTGCAACTGTGGCAAAGTCGGGGCTTTGTCCCTCCAAAATTTCGAGACAATACCAGTTAAAGGGATGATTGGCATCCCAGGCTTTGACGGCAAGACATTCTGCCAGGGTAGTCTTGCCTACGCCCGAAATGCCCGTCAGCCAAAGTAGGCGTGTCTGTCCCTTCAGTTTGCTCAGAAGGTCATCAATCAGCAAGTCCCGCTCCACCCAAGTATCTGAGTGATAGACAGAAGGATGGGGTGCTCCAGCAGAAAGCGATTGTTCCTGCTGCGAGGATTGAGCGGAACAGTCTGCGATCGCCTTCCAATCCTCAATGTCAATCGCTTGACAAATGGCAATAAAGTTTGCCCGTCGAATCAGCTCTCGATTCCAAAAGCGTTGCAGAGTCTTAAGCGACACCTTTGCTGCATCAGCCCATTTCTCATCATGCTTATTCTTCCAGCCTTTCCGAATCCTCGCTGGATCGATGAGGTCATCCAATGCCTGTTGAGTTGCCTGAAGAGAACCTGCCATCTGACCAAATCTGCCTTGACATAGGTCAGTTCTAACCCAGTTTTAGTCAGTTGGTGAAGTGACCACAACTGGGACTACAGGCTCCATTAGACTTCGAGCATTCTTGAGACATCCACATAAACGGAGATGACTCAAATGTCTCAAGCTCAACCGACCACAACTAACCAAACCCTTCCACCGATTGCCCCGATTGACCCCACAACTATTGTGGAAAATGGTGAGTCACCGACTGCGATTATTTTGGCGATCGCAATCCTCATCGCTATCCTGCTTGGATCGGTAACTGGATTAGTTCAAGTCATTGTGACAGGGCGTCAAACAAAGCGCTCTCGCTAAGGAAGGTCAGGCGATCGCACCTCTTAATGTAGGGGTGCGATTTACGCATTACCTATTACCCATTACCCATTACCCCTAAACTTAATTCCCAACTATTGAGCGTACCTGTATCCATCAGAGCATAATCTATTATCTGCAACTGCCAAACCCCTGTCGCAGCTTTATTAAAAAGTTGCTTGAGTGTGGGTGTAGTTTCCACAGAATACGTTGCTTCTAACTGAGTTTTGGAACCAAGAGTTCGATTTTGCAGTAGTATTTTCTGACCAGTAGGAGCTATTAAACTTACCTCAATATCTCCCAGAAAGTCATGTTCAATATTGGCAGTGACCCGAATTTCTTGCACTAATGCCGAATCATTCACTTTAATGGCACTGGTAATACCTTGAGGGTTGTTGTCGGGAATCTCAACAGGTTTGTCGTTGCGTCCTTTGATAGTCCGGACGCTGGATTGTGAACTTTGGGTAATTTTAAGCTTGGCGGCTTGTACGGCTTTAAAAGCATTCACCTTGCCATAACCAAACCACTGGGAGTGACCGTTCGTATCGTATGTCCCCAATACCATTCTTAACTGGGGGTCAGCGTCACGGTCAACAATTTTATCAGCGGTTTCTTGGAGAAGCCGCTTGACTTCGGTGGCTGTGAGGTCAGGGTTAGCAGAGAGAATTAAAGCCGCAACACCAGCGACAACTGGACAGGCACTGGAGGTACCACCAAAACTCCTGACAAAGTCGCCCGTCTCGTACCCTGTTGCCCCTAAAAGGTCGGCGCTGAAGACGCCTAATCCAGGAAGTGCCGCTGTCACAGCCGGTGCCGTGCTGATGTAGCCGGTTTGTTCAAACCACATTCCCGGTGGTGCGTTGTTGCTGGGAGCGCAGACTGAGACATTGGTTCCCCAATTACTATAGGCAGATTTTTTGCCAAGGCTGGTACAAGCAGAAACCGTAATTACGTCTGGATGAATTGTGAAACCCCCCAGCCAATTGGTTGGACCTCTAAGCAAATCACTAGGCCAACCCCGCTCAAAAATAGTGCCACTAACAGGACGATTGGCATTACCGGCGGCGAAGACAATGACACAGCCTTTCCCCCGACGGCCTTGTGTGGCGGCACGGGTAAGGGCAGCACGTTGCCGTAGGGACAGAGGAAAGTAAACCGCTGCGGCTCCCCAACTGCAAGAAACCACACTAGCATCATGAGCGATCGCCCAATCAAATAGTTGTTCGATCGTGTCATCATCTAGAAACCCAGTAGTGCGGATAGGCATCAGCGCACAGCCAGGAGCAACACCCACAATCCCAGTACCGTTTTCTTCAGCAACGGCTACCCCCGCGCAAGCCGTCCCATGACTCTCATCGGAGTTAGCTGGCAGCGGTAAGAAGTCTTGGTCTTTGAAGTCTTTAGGGGCAACAATTTTGCCCGTTCCTTGAAAATCCGGATGGTTCAAGTCAACAGCATCATCAGCGATCGCGACAACAACAGACCGATTACCGCGAGTAATATCCCAAGCTTTCTCAACATCAATATGAGAACCGGCTGCCAGTCCTGAGCCACCTGTATTGTAGAGATACCACTGCTGGGGATAGTTAGAGTCACGGGGACGGTAGTGAGGCTCTTTGGGTACCACAATATTAGGTTCAGCGGTTAAGACCTCTGGATACCCCATGAGGCGGTTAGCAATTTTAATAGGATTTTCTGTGGCGTCAGACGTAACTTGAAAGACGAAGGTGTTGGGAATGCCAACTACAGGTTTGACTAATTGCAAGCCAAATTCTGCCGCGATCGCATTAATCTTTCCCTCATCCGTTTCTGGGAGAAATTGAATCGTCAACTCGTCACTCAGGTAAACCAGTGTTTGAGGATTGTCTTTGAGTTGATAAACATGACTGGCAAAGGCAACAGCCTGATTATTTCGTGCCGCCTGCATCGCCGCATCCCGTTGCTTGGGGGCAACTGTAAATTCTTCGAGTTGGGCAGCCTTAATCTCCCGATTGGGTCGAGCTGGTAAGATTTGTGCTAATTGGGCTACCGCTGCTTCCGAGGTGGGGCGTACTGTGAAGCGATCGCTTACTTTCAAAAGCGCCAGTTCCTCACCTCCTCGCTGTAGGAGGACGCCCACGCTTTTTTCAGGGACGCCGCTGGTTTGAGGCGCATCTTCTGGCGCAGAATTAGGGGAATTGCTCATAATTTATAGTCCTTTGCAATGACGAAGGATGGTTCATGGTTCATAGCAATGAACAATGTAGCGGAGGCGGTTTCCCTCCTCATCCTCAAAGTAGGTGAGGAGGGAAACCCCGCCTTTGTCAGGAAACTTTCTACTAGTGGTTTCAGTCTAACCTTCGCAAGACGTCGGAACTTTCATTACCTGAGAACTTCAACCGAGAACGGTCGAGCAATGGTAAGATACCGGCAGTCTAGATATGTTGTGTCTTTAAATAATCCCCTCAGAGTTATTTCATGCTCTCTTCTGGAACTGTTCGTCGCCTTAGCTTTACCTGCCTTGTTTGTTTACCGTTCACGGCTGCTTTGGCGTTGCTGCCACCAGCACAGGCTCAAAATGCTAACCCTGTGCTTCCAGAAGGTGCCGGTGAGATGCAGCCAGACTTGACTGACCCCAACAACCTGCGACCCTTAACTCAGGATGAAAGCCTTCTGAGCCTGCAAGGAGGGCAGCGTTTGATGGCAGAAGCGGGTAATGCGATTAACGGGCAGAACTATGCAGTAGCTGCCAAAAAACTTCAGGAAGCCCGTCAGGTTTTCAACCAGCTGTCTAATTTTTATCAACAACTCTCTACAAGTTTTTCAGGAATCGACAATCGGGTTTTTGAGGCTCAACGCAAAAAAGCCTTAGAAACTGCTGAAATACGCGATGAAGCCACCTATCAGCTAGCGCTTGTACATCGGGCGCAAAATCAGCCAGAATTGGCTGTACCTTTGTTGATTCAGATTATTCGTTCTCAGAACCCAACGCGTGACCTTGGGAAGAAGGCTTACCAGCAGCTATTCGAGCTAGGGTTTGTGGATGCCCCCTATCCCAGACCTCGCGACAGCCAGCAGCCTACCTCGTCTACTCCTCCTAAGAGTTAAATTAAATTTAGTTGAAGAGAAATAGGAGTTTGAATGATTAGCCCAGATCAAGTTGAGGCAATGATCAAGGCAGAGATACCAGATGCTCAGGTGCAGGTTCAAGATTTAACAGGCGGCGGTGACCATCTTCAAGCAATTGTCGTTTCCTCGGAGTTTGAAGGCAAGTCTCTCGTGAAACAGCACCAGCTTGTTTACGGGGCATTGCGTCAAGCAATGGCAACAGAAGCGATTCATGCCTTGGCTCTTAAAACCTACACACCCGACGCCTGGAAAGCCAGTAGTCAAGTTGTTTAGGTTGCACAGCAGTGTTTCCTTTAGCATCGCTAAACTAGAGCTACAGAAGATAACAGAGGAATTTCAACAAAACTATGACACCGGAACTTAAAGAGCGGCTTGACAGCTTAGTAAACCAGAACAAGATTTTGGTATTCATGAAGGGCAACAAGCTGATGCCCCAGTGTGGTTTTTCTAATAATGTCGTCCAAATCCTGAATACGCTGGGCGTACCCTACGAAACTATAGATGTTTTAGCAGATTCCGAAATTCGCCAGGGAATTAAGGAATATTCCAACTGGCCAACGATTCCCCAAGTCTATATTAACGGAGAGTTTGTTGGTGGTTCCGATGTGCTGATTGAGCTGTATCAACAGGGCGAATTACAGCAGATAGTTGAAGTCGCTCTAGCTTCCTAAAGCGCCACTTTCATTATTAGTACAGGCACTCTAATAACTTGAATAGTTTAAGGTTAGAGCCACTGCATAACTGTATTAGATCGAGAGTGCCGTGAAAAGTATTAGATAGGTTTAGATACAGCTATTAGGATGATAATGCCCCGCTCTTAAGAGCGGGGTTTTTGTTGTATAGAGTTTGCATTTAATACCGATCTTGCCGATGCGATCGCTTTTTTCTACACTGCGGTTTACCAATTCGCACATTCGCGTATTTTTTGGGTTGAACCATAATCAAGCGAGAGGCGCGATCGCAACACGGTGGGACAACAGGACTTAGAGAAGATTAACCCTCTTCCATCTGCATAACTCCTGAGCAGCACGACCTAAACATTAAACCGGAACAGCATCACATCACCTTCCTGCACAACATATTCTTTGCCTTCAGAGCGGACTAAACCTTTTTCCTTCGCCGCATTCATCGATCCAGTTGCCACAAGGTCTTTGTATGCAACCGTTTCCGCCCGGATAAAGCCCCGCTCAAAATCAGTGTGAATGGTACCTGCGGCTTGGGGAGCTTTCATTCCGGCATTAATTGTCCAGGCGCGAGTTTCCTTAGGGCCAGTGGTAAAGTAGGTACGTAAGCCTAAAAGTTCATAGGTAGCGCGAATCAAGGATTTGAGTCCGCCTTCTTCAACACCCAGAGATGCCAGGAAGTCCGCTCGCTCCTCCTCTGGCAATTCAACAAGTTCTGACTCTACTTGAGCAGAAACAACCACAACTTGGGCGTTATCTGTAGCCGCAATTTGCCGCACTTGCTCCACCCATTCATTGCCAGTTGCTAAATCATCTTCAGACACATTAGCGGCGTAGATGACAGGCTTGGCGGTGAGTAGCCCAAACGCCTTCACCGACTCGGCTTCTTCTTCTGTTAAGCTAATCTGCCGCGCCGCTTTCCCTTCATTCAACCCAACGTCCAACTTTTCCAAAGCACCTAGTTCAATCTGGGCGTCTTTATTAGTACGAGCTTGTTTGCGGGTGCGCTCTATCCTTCGCTCAACTTGCGATAAATCTGATAAAGCCAACTCCAGATTGATCACTTCAATATCACGCACTGGGTCAACGGAACCAGAGACATGGATAATGTCATCATCATCAAAGCAGCGCACCACATGGACGATCGCATCGACTTCTCGGATATTAGCTAAGAATTGGTTACCCAATCCTTCACCTTTACTGGCACCCTTAACTAAACCGGCAATATCGACAAACTCCACACGAGTCGGCACAATTTGCTCCGAGTCAGAAATATGCGCCAGAACTTGCAACCGCTCATCCGGAACTGCCACAACGCCTACATTCGGCTCAATTGTACAGAAAGGGAAGTTAGCAGCGTCAGCCTTGGCATTGGCAACCAGGGCGTTAAATAAAGTGGATTTGCCAACGTTGGGCAGTCCGACAATTCCGGCTCTTAGCATGGCGGTTTGAAAATAAGTTGTGTCAGCAGTTGGCTTAAAACCAAGCCTTCTTGATTTTATTGCGGTTCAGTAATGGGTTGGGGAATTGGTCCAGGTACTGTCTGAGGAATAGGAGAAGGCACGATCTCTGGCACTATCTCTGGTACAGCAGGCTGGGGGATAGGAGCAGGTACAGGTTCGGGTACTGGACTGGGAATAGGCTGGGGAATTGGACTAGGAACAGGTTCGGGTACGGGTGCTGGTTCTGGCTGGGGTTGAGGATTGGGTGACGGTAAAGGGTTTGGCTCTGGACTGGGAATCTGTGGCTCTGGGATAGGTTGAGGATTGGGATAAATCATGCTAGTTCCTTCTATGAGTCGATCTAACCAAGGTAGAGGGAAATCAAAAACCTCACATCTCCCTAAATGGCTACGCCTTGGCACAAGTTAGATTATTAGATGTCTCGCTGCTAGTTGAAATAGTACACGAGTCGAATACTATATCAGGGATTCGGGTTTGACACTCCCAGGGCTAAAATCCGGGATTTTCGGGTCTAGCCCCCACTCTACAAGAGTATGTGTATTGATGGAGTTTACCCATACCCACTTTAGGTTTTGGAAAAGTTTTTAAACTCTGGAAATCGCTACCTTGCCACTGCATCCTATTCATCGGCTGAAATCATTACAGCAACAATCTCTACACAATACCCTTGCTGACAACTTGCCTCATGCCATTCGTCTCCGATTCTACTGACCCGTCTCAAAAAAGAACACCGTTGTTGGACGCTCTCCGGACGGCTGCTTATAAGCCCCATGCTCCCTTTTATGCACCGGGACACAAGCGGGGACAGGGAATTCCTCAGCCGCTAGTGGACTTGTTGGGGGCGTCGGTGTTTCCCGCTGATTTGCCCGAATTGCCCGATTTGGATAACTTGTTTGCTCCTGAAGGTGTCATTCAGGAGGCGCAAGAACTGGCAGCGGCTGCCTTTGGCGCAGATCAAACCTGGTTTCTGGTTAATGGTTCCACAGCTGGGGTAATGGCGGCAATTTTAGCCACCTGTTGCACTGGCGACAAAATTATTTTGCCTCGGAATATTCACCAATCTGCGATCGCAGGTCTGATTCTCTCTGGGGCTATACCTGTCTTTATCAACCCCGAATATGACCCCACGACCGACCTCGCTCACAGCATCACACCCGCCGCCGTAGCCGTAGCCCTCAAACAGCATCCCGACACTAAAGCCGTGATGATGGTCTATCCAACCTATCATGGCGTTTGTGGTGACGTGAGTGCGATCGCACAGCTGGCTCATCAACACAATATTCCCTTGCTAGTCGATGAAGCCCACGGTCCTCACTTTACCTTCCATCCCGACTTACCCCCTTGTGCCCTATCAGCCGGTGCTGACTTAACGGTGCAATCTACTCATAAGGTTCTGGGCGCAATGACTCAGGCATCAATGCTGCACATTCAGGGTAACCGAGTGGATGCTCAACGCTTAAGTAAAGCCTTGCAGTTGGTGCAGTCTACTAGTCCTAGCTATCTACTCCTAGCTTCCTTGGACGGGGCGCGGCAACAGATGGCACTGCACGGGGAACAACTGATGACCCGAACCTTGCAGTTAGCGGATGAGGCAAGAAATAAAATCAGCCAAATTAGCGGATTAGCTGTTTTAGAACTCGTAAAAACCCCAGGCTTCCTTACTCTCGACCGAACGCGGTTGACCGTGAGAGTCTCTGAATTAGGATTCAGCGGGTTTGAAGTTGATGAAATTTTCCATCAACAACTCGGTGTCACAGCAGAATTGCCCACACTCCAACATCTGACGTTTATCATCAGTTTGGGCAATACAGAAGCCGATATTAAACAGTTAGTGCAAGCCTTTACTACGATTACTCAGGATAATTACTGTCCCAAGTTCATAACCCCTTTGCAAGAGTTATTACAAAGGTGGAAGACTGAATTGCTGTTCGTTCATCCTTCATCCTTCATTATTTGTCCTTCGCTCTCTCCTCGTGATGCGTTTTTTGCCTCAACAGAAACACTGCCGATAGATCAGGCTCTAGACCATATCAGTGCTGAGTTGGTCTGCCCCTATCCCCCAGGTATCCCAGCCTTAATGCCTGGAGAATGCATCAATCCAGCTGCCATTGAATACCTGCAACAAGTTCTTGCTTTAGGGGGTAACATCACGGGTTGTAGTGACCCCAGCTTGAAGACTTTAAAGGTTGTTAGCTGTTAGTTGTTGTTGTTGGTTGTTAGTATTTGGTTGCCAAAGATAAGAATAGGAGATATTTTGCAAAGAACTTCTCATACTAACAGAGTATGCTCAAAAAATTCAGGCAATGACCAGTCTAACCTAGGCAAAGTTTTACCCTTAACTTGCCAAATTGTAAATGTAGTCTTAATAACAAACAACAAATAAGAAATAACCAACACCAAATGTCTTCTCAACTCTGGCCTTACATTACCCCTGGCATCCCAGATGACTTATTTGAGCAGTTACCCGGTATCCCCCTGAGTAAGAGAGAGGTGCGGCTGCTCTTAATTTCCGCCTTACGGCTGCAACCTGATTCCTTGTTGTGGGATATTGGTGCTGGTACCGGCACAATTCCGGTAGAAACAGGATTGTTGTGTCCTAAAGGTCAGATTATTGCAGTAGAACGGGATGAGGAAGTGGCTAACCTGATTCGGCGCAATTGCGATCGGTTTGGCGTCTACAATGTCCAAGTTATTGAAGGTAGTGCTCCAGAATGTCTCAATAACCTACCCCAGCCGCCTCAACGAGTCTGCCTTGAGGGAGGACGCCAAATCAAGGACATTCTCAAAGAAGTCTGGCGATACTTGCAACCTGAAGGGCGAGTAGTTGCCACTGCGAGTAATCTAGAGAGTCTCTATGCCCTCTCTGAAGGCTTCGCAGAGTTACACGCCCGCAATATTGAGGTCGTCCAATCAGCAGTTAATCGCTTAGAGACACGGGGTACCCATCAAACCTTTGCAGCAGTTAATCCCATTTTTATCCTTAGCGGTGAAAAACTTGATTAGAGTTAAGGATATCGCCAAGTCAGGCAGAGGATGACCATTAACTTCATGCACCTTTGTGTTAAAAAGTCCAGACTCCAACAAATTCAGCCGCCAACAATTAAGCTGTAGCAACTTGCCTGTCATCAAGATGGATTGCCGTTTGCCCCAAATTCGTTAGAGTAAGCAAAAGTATATGATTCCCTTTTGTGAGAGATTAGTTAATCTCCCTATATCACCTGACTACTCTCATATAGACAGTTTGGCTCAACTGCCTTTTACCTAAAGCCTCCTATGCCTTGGTCTCGGATTGTTAGTGGAATCGTTGCGCTTACCCTGGCGATGGGGATGATTATTGTTGGGGGATGGTACTTTACCCTGGGCTTCTGCGTCATCGTTTATCTGGGTTTATTGGAATATTTTCAGCTGGTTCGGGCAAAGGGTATTGCACCCGCTGCTAAAATCACCATCGTCGTCAGTCTACTGCTGCTAGTTACTGCCACCCTTTCACCAACCTTGACAGATGCCGTGTTTCCGCTGGCAGGAACCTTTATCTGTTTCTACCTGCTATTCCAGCCCAAAATGGCGACAATTGCTGATATTGCCGCCTCCATTTTGGGGTTACTCTATGGGGGATATCTGCCAAGCTATTGGGTGAGGCTGCGAGTGGGTTTAAATCAAGCGTCATTGCTGCCTGCTAGTGCCACGGCGACTACTACTAACCTACCCTTGAATGGGTACTGGCCTGACTCTTGGACTGACCTAAGCGCCCTGCCTCAACCGTTAACCGCAACTCTCCTAGCTTTTGCCTGCATCTGGGCGGCAGATATCGGTGCTTACTTTTTCGGTAAGTACTTTGGTCGCACCCGCCTTTCTAGTATTAGTCCCAAAAAGACTGTGGAAGGAGCAATCTTCGGTGTTGCTGGTAGCATCACTGTGGCGGCGGTTGGGGCTTGGTATCTCAACTGGCCCAGTTGGCAGCTCAGTGGCATTATTTTGGGAGTACTCGTTGGTATTGCTAGCCTCTTGGGAGACTTAACCGAGTCAATGATGAAACGAGATGCTGGCGTGAAAGATTCGGGACAATTAATTCCCGGTCACGGTGGGATTTTAGATCGGACAGATAGCTATATTTTTACTGCTCCTTTGGTTTACTACTTCTTTACTCTCCTATTGCCTCTCTTACCACCATTTTTATAGGTTGTTTTAATAGCTTGGTACAGTAAGAATAGAGAAGAAATTCAGCAGTTTTAACTTGCGTGAGCAAGTTGGTTCTGTCTAGCCCCCAACTGGAAGTTGCAAGCCTTGTAGATTTTGGAAAAAGGTTTTCCAGGGGGGCTAATGGTAGGGTAAGCCAGCGCACTTAAGGCTCCCGCTTCTATGCTCAAGCCTGTCATTTCCCGCGTCGGTATGAAGGCATTCTGGTCAAACTTAAATTCAGCCTCCTTGAATTTAAACAAGATACCCACTTGCTGTAAGACCTGAAGCTTGAATAGCTCTTGCAGTTGTTCGGTTTGTAAGACACCTTGATTTTTGAGGTATAAACCTAGTGGTACATCGAGCGGACAGCACCAATGAACGAGTTTATCCAATACGCGATCGCTCACTACTTGGTGTTGCTCAATCAGTGAAACCAAACCTTGCTGGTCTAACCGGTTAGCTGCCGCCACAACGCGACCCTGAGACACCCAGATGTAATAAACGGCGGGCGTTGCTTGAGACTTTGGCAAAGCACGAAGTGTTAGCAAACCAGTTTTACGTCTTTTCTCGATAAACTGAAAAATTTCTGGCAAGGAAAAATCCGAAAGGAAACCGCTAATGGACATAGTTGTTTATTAAAGGCGAAAGGACAAAGAAGCAGAATTAATAAAGATGTCAGCGATGTGTTCAATAGGTTAATTTTTATTACCTCTAATGCTAGATACATCTCAGGTATCTGGTATACCTATAAAGTCTCAATTTGGATAAACTTTTTCTCACTCTTGAGGCATACATTTTAAAGTTCATCCCTCGATTGAAGTGTAAGGGATTTTCTGGTAATGGGTAATGGGTAATGGCTAATTGGAAGAACTTACTTATTACCCATTCCCTAAATCAGTGAACGGCGGGTTCTCTCCTATTTCTGTTTTTAGTTGGTGTTCTTTGCATCTTTGCAACTCCTAACTTATCAGGACAAATGTGATGGTCATAAAGCTTAACTCCCATCATCTTCAGACAATCCAAACCTATGCAGAACGCATCTATCCTGAGGAGTGCTGTGGCTTACTATTAGGTCAGCGCTGTGGTGATGTGAAAAGCCTGATTGAGGTCTTGCCAACAGAGAACAGCTGGGACGATGAGGTAGCTGATGCCTTCCAAGCTATTGAGGGTTCAGCTCAATTGGAATCTAGCAAACGCAGCCGGTTCAGCATTGCACCAGTGGTAATGCTCAAGGCTCAAAAAGACGCACGCGATCGCAACCTTGATATCATCGGCATATTCCACTCTCACCCCGATCACCCAGCCGTTCCTTCAGAATTTGATCGGGTGATCGCTTGGCAACAATACTCGTATATTATTGTTTCCGTTCAACAAGGGAAAGCTTGTGACCTCAACAGCTGGAGCCTTGATGACAATCATCAGTTCCAGCCAGAAGACATTCTCACCGTCTCGCCTCAACCCAATTGAAAACTTATATAAAATTCACCAAGATACAAAGCCAAGAGGCATTTAGATAAGATATATGTCTTGTCTGCATTACTAGCGAGTGAAATGCTCAATCCTAACCTGGACGAAATCCAGCTGACAAAAGAAGAATACGAACGTTACTCTCGACACCTAATTCTGCCCGAAGTTGGACTGGAAGGGCAAAAACGCCTCAAAGCCGCCAGTGTGTTGTGCATCGGGACTGGTGGACTCGGTTCCCCATTACTGTTGTACTTGGCTGCTGCTGGCGTTGGGCGTATAGGAATTGTGGATTTCGATGTAGTAGATAGTTCAAATCTGCACCGCCAAGTCATCCACGGCACATCTTGGGTTGGTAAACCAAAAATTGAGTCTGCTAAAACCCGGATTCTGGAAATCAATCCCAACTGCCAGGTTGACCTTCACGAAACCCGCTTGACCTCCGAAAATGCTTTGGAGATTATGGAGTCTTACGACATCGTAGTGGATGGAACCGATAACTTTCCCACCCGCTATTTAGTCAACGACGCTTGCGTGCTCCTCAACAAGCCCAACGTTTACGGCTCAATCTTCCGATTTGAAGGTCAGGCAACAGTATTTAATTACCAAGAGGGTCCGAATTACCGCGACCTCTACCCAGAACCGCCACCACCTGGAATGGTGCCTTCCTGTGCAGAAGGTGGAGTTCTCGGTGTTTTGTGCGGGATTATTGGTACTATCCAGGCAACGGAAACCGTCAAAATTATCCTCGGTCAAGGCAATACCCTCAGTGGGCGTTTATTGCTGTACAATGCGCTGAATATGACGTTCCGCGAACTAAAACTGCGACCTAATCCAGAGCGTCCAGTGATCGAGAAATTGATTGATTACGAATTTTTCTGTGGCATTACTCAAGCCAAGGCAGAGGAAGCGAAACGACAGATGGAAATGCAAGAGATGACGGTGCAGGAACTCAAGCAACTGCTGGATAGTGGTGCGGATGATTTTATCCTGCTCGATGTCCGCAATCCTAATGAGTATGATATTGCCAAGATTCCTGGCTCAGTTCTCGTGCCGTTACCGGAGATTGAAAACGGTCAGGGTGTTGAAAAAGTTAAGGAACTGCTCAACGGTCATAAATTGATTGCCCATTGCAAGATGGGAGGACGCTCAGCGAAGGCGTTGGGAATCCTGAAAGAAGCGGGTATTGAGGGTATCAATGTTAAAGGTGGGATTACCGCCTGGAGTAAGGAAATTGATTCCTCTGTGCCTGAGTATTAAACCAAAGCTCCCTTTTGGCGATGCCTTCGACGGCGCAAAGCGCATCGCCTTAAAGAGCGGAAGGGAAGGTTTCTGGTGGCTCACCTGCGTCCCAATGAGCCGTTAGGTCTAGTGGTTCCACTCCCCGCGTTTCATCAAAGTGGATTACCGCATCGAACTGGTCAGGGAGTCGAGCGTAGAAGTAGTGACTGATGCGCTCGCTTTCAGGTCGGTAGATAACCCCGATCGCTCTTTCCAATCGAGGCTCCCGCAGAGCAGGAATTAGCTGACCCCCATCCCGTAAATTCAGCAGGAAACAGGGTAAACCTGTGTTGTGGAACAGCGCTTCATAACTCTCTGGCAATGCGGGTCGAACTCGCTTGAGTTCAGCAGAGGCACCCCAGTCAGAAGCGGCGGTGACAGTGCCTGTGTAGGTGCTAAAGCCGACGAGTACGGCATCACGACCGTACCGTTCACGCACCAGTTGGCCGACGTTGAGTTCACCCGCATCCCCCATGTCGGTTGCCCGTGCATCTCCAAGGTGCGAGTTGTGCGCCCAAACTACAATCTTGGCAGGAGTTCCCGGTTTATCTAAGTGGACAAAGAGTTGCTCCAGCGTTTCAGCCATGTGGCGATCGCGCAGATTCCAAGACGACACCCGCCGCCGAAACATCGAGCGGTAGTATTCCTCAGCATTCTTTACGAGTCGGGCGTTCTGCTCAGCAAAGAAAAATTCTTCCTCCGCCACCTGCCCATCCTGTTGAGCATACTCGGCAGTTCGGCGCTGCAATTCCATTAGCTGATTGACGGCTTCATCCTCACATGACTCAGCTAAACCAAAGCTTGCGGCATATCCATAGGCTTGAGTATCTTCGCCAAAGTGTTGAAAGCACGAGTAACGGTAGCGTGCTCGCTTGGCTGCTTCTGGATCAATCTTGTCTAGGTAACCCAGAACAGCTTCGATAGACGCATGCATACTGTAGAGGTCAAGCCCATAAAAGCCAATTTTGGCGGCATCTTGAGGTAAGGCATCATTGTAGTGACGCAGCCAGGTGACGAAGCTCAATACATCCGTGTTGCGCCACATCCAGGTTGGGAAGTGCTGCAAACCCAAGAGGGCTTCACCACTAGTTGCATCATCATTGCTCCCCCGCACATAGCGATTAACACGGTAGGCATCAGGCCAGTCAGCCTCAACAGCAACAGCCATGAAGCCTTTTTCTTGAATCAGCCGCTTCGTGATTTCCGCACGTTCTCGATAGAATTCATGGGTACCGTGGGACGCTTCACCGATCAGTACAAAGCGGGCATCGCCGATCAAATCCATTAATGGATCGTAGTCTTGAGCCGAACCTGTCAATGGGTGAGCGCTCTGTCGCACCAAATCAGTTAGCTTCGTTACTGTTGCATCTGCCATGGTTCTAATCCTCCTAGCTGAAGCTTCAGCTTCTTTGAACCGCTAGTAGCTGACAGTTACTCGCTATTTGCTGATTAGACTCCGGTGGAAGCTGAACCTCTCTGAACTTATCCTAAAAAGCTAAAAGTTCCCTTGCCTCTAACCAAGGGAGGGTTAAGATGATCTTTGAAGCGTACAAGCATGCGTCAGTGCGCTCTCATCAAGTGCCACAGCAGGGTAACGGAAGGGTGAAACGAAAAGCCCAGGCGATCGCGTCTATATCTAGAGCAGCGCGGGTTGTTTACTTAATAGACAACTCCTGTAGTGTAGGATAGCTTTGACAATTCTTGTGTAATACCATCATGCAAAGGCAAAGCCCTTGCCGTCTAGAGCGTAGTCTTACTCATTCTCTCCCACAGCCAGCGGCCACAGGCAAGATTCGTCTGCCAGCGATTCCCTACGGGACAGCGTTGCTTCACGCTTCTATTTACGCGAGTCTGTTGACAATGGCAATACCGAGTAAGCCAGCTACTGCCTTCACGGAGTTTCAGATTTGTGCCGCTGAGTTAGTGCGTTTTGCTAAAGTTGCTCCGGAAGCGGCGTCAGTAGCTTGTGCTGAGGCACTACGTCCCAAAGACTTATCTCGATGCATTGTGACGATTAATCGGCTTACACCTACGCTGACGCAGGATGCTCTGGTGGCTTGTACAAGAGTGAGACGCCCCGTAGAATTATCCAGATGTGTGTCTGATATTACTTTGGATAAAAGTAACGACAGCAGAACCTCACAAGCACTCAACATTCTCGACTACTGCCGCCGCAGCCTTCTTCCGATTCGCTTTTCTGAATGCGTTAACGGTTTGAGTCGTGAGGTTGACTTTTCGACTTCCAGAGCGCTGGATACTTGTATTGCGGCTGAAGATTTTCCCCGCGAATTGTCTCCTACCTTTGCACCGCCACCCCCGGCAACCGTTACCCCAAATTCACTACCGAATTTAACACCAGCACCAGCGAATCCAGTTGAGCCGAACACTCCTATTAATCCGGTTCAACCATAAGTGTAGGTCGGTGAAAATTAACTTAACTCCTTTGAGGGATGGGGAATTAGTGATTAGGGACTCCGAAGGCTTACCTAGTTCCTAATCACCAGTCCCCAATCCTCAAAATGACTTGTTGTGTTTAATTGTGCTTACCTATTTATTAATATCGAAAGGAGTTCAGGAGAATTCTGAACTCCTGAACTTCTGTGTTCTTCTTGTTCACAAACACAACGAAGCGGGAAGCCACGTCTCTTAAGAGCGCGGAGGAACGCGAGAGCGCGGTAAATGAGCCTGTCGAAGTTTAATCGCCTGACGGTATAGTGTGAATACTTGTGTTTGACTAATCGAAAGTCATAAAGTCAATATCGTGCCTAAAGCCTCGACTAAAACAACACCCTCCTTTGTTACGGAACTACCCCTTGTGGTTAGTCCAGCAAATGAGGGTGTTTTGTTGTCCAGACTAGAAGCTGCACGGCAACTTTATAACGCTTGCTTAGGAGAAGCGATGCGTCGAGTCAAGTTAATTCGGCAATCGCGAGACTTTACATGGGCGCGTTCCCTCAAGGCCAGTAATCCAGAACGTAAAGTACTGTTTAAACGGGTAAGGGAACGGTACGACTTTTCAGAATAGGCTCTCCATTCCTACAGCACTCAACGGAGAAAGTCCTGGTTAGGAAACCACTTAGATTCCAACACCGTTCAGAAACTAGCAACCCGTGCTTACAAAGCCGTCGAGAAAGTTCTGTTCGGGAAATCTAAGAAAGTACGGTTTAAAGGCAAGAACCAGATGGACTCCGTAGAGGGAAAGTCCAATAAATCTGGAATTCGTTGGAAAGGAGAGGCTGTTGAGTGGAGTGGACTGGAACTGAGGGGTCTGATAACGGATAACGATCCAGTTATCTGGCATGGACTCAACTCCAAAGTCAAATATGTGCGCCTAGTCAGACGTAAAATATCTGGGAAAAATCGGTTCTACGCTCAACTGGTGTGTGAAGGGAAAGCCTTTGTTAAGCCCAAGAACAAGCTAGCCAAAGGTGAAGTAGGACTAGATATCGGTCCCTCTACGATAGCCATTGTTGGAGACACAGCTGCACAACTCAAAGAGTTTGCCTCAGAACTGGAGTTCGATACTGCACGTATTCGTCGGCTACAACGCAGAATGGATAGGTCTCGTCGAGCAACTAACCCAGACAACTATAACCCCAATGGTACCCTTAAGAAGGGGAAGAAACGCTGGAATAGTTCCAAGTCGTATCTCAAAGTCCGAACCTCCAAGGCTAACCTAGAGCGCAAGTTAGCTGCTCACCGGAAAAGTCTACATGGAGAACTTGTTAACGATATCCTTAGAACTGGCGATGTTATTAAACTAGAAAAACTAAGCTACAAAGCATTTCAAAAGCTATTCGGCAGCTCGGTTGGCAAACGTGCGCCTGGAATGTTCGTATCTCATCTCAAAAGTAAGGCTGAAAGAGCCGACTGCAAGGTGGTCGAGATTCCGACGTACAGCACAAAGTTGTCGCAGACCTGCCAATGTGGTCGGGTTCAAAAGAAGAAACTTTCCGAACGAGTCCATCAATGCGAATGCGGAATACAAATGCAAAGAGATATATATTCCGCATTATTGGCTAAGCATATTGAACCTGACACGTTCGTCCTCCAGGTGAGCCAGTTACTAGATGACTGGCAAAGTGCGGAGCTGCGCTTGCAAGCGGCTTGGAGGACAGCAACGGAATGCAATCAACTCGCAACTGGAAGGATTCGTCCTTCCTCCTTTGGTCGTTGCCCAGAGGTAGAGCGGGTCGCTGCGGAAGTCTTTAAGAAGACATCTAAGAGCCAGGATGCTGTAGGCGTTGCCGAGAGCCTGGAAGAGGATGTTAGTTAAAGAACCCCCCGGTTTCCAACCGGGGGAGTCTCAGTTAAGGCTGATGAGCTAGCTGCATTGAAGCGATCGCTTGGCTTATCTCCTCTAGTTTTTGGGCAACCTTACCACTGGTAAATAAAGCTTCGGCTTTGGTAAAACCTGTCTGCAAATCTGAGCAGATGCCACAGCGCCACAGGTAAAACCCACCATTCCAGATGGCAGCAGGCATTAATTCGGAGGACTTGCCATTTAAGACGTCCTGCATCTGTGCCAGCAGTTGAGTCGTTGAGTCGAGAGGCACTTCCATCCCAGCGAAACCGTGGTCGCGCGGATGCAGTAGGAGGCGTTCAAAGGTGGAACTGGAACTGGATTGACGAAAAGCAATGATAGCTGTGCGATCGCGTGGCAAGTCACAGCTACCCTCCAATCCTTTCACCAGGGTAAAATTGGCAACCCCCCGCAGCTCAAACGTCTCCATAAACCGGCTTTCCGTAGGAGGATGAACATACCCCGCAACAATATGGGTATCTCCCACATAAGGACACCAGATTAGCTCCATCGTTGCCGCCGGTGGACGTTTGCCAATTTGGTCGCGGTAGGGAACTAACCCCTGCGCCTGGGTAAAATGCTGCGGTAGATAGACAAATCCCAAGCCTGTTGTCTGTAGTAATTGCTCAACCTGCGTCAGGGTTAGTTTTGAGAAATCAACTCCTAATCCCTGCCAAATCTCAATCAAGGGAACGCCGTACTTAGTCGGCATACAATCACCCCCATGCATCACCACTGGTACCCCAACTGTGGTAAGAAGGAGAGCCGTTAGAGGAGTTACTGGTGCAGTACGCGATCGCCCATCATAAGGTATGCCAAACACCATGACGGGTTGAGTTGGAGAGTCGCTTCGCTCCCGTGATTGGCCATTAGGGATTAGGCTTCCGCCGTGAGCGTCAGCGTTCGACTGAACTTCGACAAGCTCAGTTGCCGCGCTCACGCCGAAGTCCGAACGGGATTGGGAAAACGAAGGCGTCGTTGAGAAATATTGTCCAGTTCCCAGTCCCTTTAGTTGCAGCTTGGGCCCCAGCTCATCATAAGCATCCAGCATCCCTGCAACTTCTTCACTGGTGGGTCGTTTAATCCGGTGGGCAATCATAAACGCCCCAATCTGTGCGGGTGTTGCTTCTTGCAACAGCATCATCCGGGTAGCTGCTGCTGCTTCTGAGCGAGTTAAATTTTTACCAGTGTGGACACCACTGCCCACTTTCTTTAACAATTCCCTAAAGGCATTGCTCATAGCTATTTTCGTTGGTGGCTCTAACGGCTGACTGTCAATGGCTCACTGTCAAGTGGCGTTGAGGTTTGGGCGATTCTTGCCTTCTGATTACTCAAAGGGTCAACAATTGGTGTTTCTAACTGACGTACCAGTTGACAAAAGTACTCAATTGGGGGAATTTGTAGGCGGTCTTGGCTTGTGACCAAGACAACCTGACGAATCAGGCTAGAATCTGAGGTTGAGACACTGCTGACAAGGTTGTTTGGGGTAGCCAGTGATGATGGTAGGTTAGCGATCGTTCGCACAGCTAGAGTTGAGTCTGTACGTGCCTCTATTAAAGCGGATTGTGGTAGCAGAGCAATTAATTCTCCCTGTCTGACCACACCGCGAAAGGCTTCTAGGGTGTTTAACTCCATCACTGCGTGAAGGGTGGCTCCCAACCGCAAAAACCGCTCTTGTACCAAGCGTTGCATCCCGTAGCCATCTTTAAAAACCACTTGTGGGTATTGAACGAGTTCAGACCAAGGCACCTCCTCATACTGAGTCAGTGGATGATCCCACGCCATCAAAACTTCGATTGGCTCCTCGAAGAGGACATCCACCACGATTTCTGGACTAGCGGTGAGAAAGCGATTATTCATCACAATTGCTATATCAACTAGACCATCTCGGAGGACCTTGAGAGCGCGATCGCTCCCCAAGGCTGTCACTCGCAATTGCACTTCAGGGTACTTACGGCAAAATTTCTGTAATACCGGCGGCAAATAGTAGGCACAGACCGAGTGAATTGCCGCAATACAAAGTTCTGGCTGCTTCCCTGCCATCAAATCAGCTAATTCCTGCGTTGCGTTTTGCCACTCCTGACAAATTTTGCGGGCACGAGGTAATAGATGCTCCCCTCCCAATGTCAGCTTAGCAACGCTAGTACGATGAAACAGTGGCAAACCCAAGTCGGCTTCCAGTGACTGGATTTGACGACTGACTGTAGACTGCGTGACATCACATTTTCGCGCCGCTTGTCCAAAGCTACCCGTTTCTGCAACAGCGAGAAAAGCTTGCAACTGCTCGATCCGCATAATTATGTAAATAAA
>DATNQP010000460.1:0-4819 GCA_036703965.1 Leptolyngbyaceae cyanobacterium | reverse complement strand
GATTCAAGATATCTTCCAAAGACCAGTGGAAGTGAAAGGCAATAAAGGCTACCTCTTGATACAGCTGATTCAAGGGGTAGCCTATAATTCCCCCGATGCAAAAAGCTCCTGACTCGATTGATTAATGCGACTGTAAAACTCCCGCAAGTAGGTTAAGTCAATCAGGAAAAGTTGCTCCAACAACTCAGGAGTAACCACCGAGAGATTCCCCAAATTAGTAATGACTCGTGACAAAATCACCAACACCCCATAGTCCGGATTATCTCGGACACGAGGCTCTTTCTGCACATAAATTTCATCTTTTCCTGTAGTAAGGCGCATAATCCCATGACGATTGATGCCCCCTTGGGAATCTAGCAAACCTTTAGGCAGAGTAAATTTAAATTCTGTGAAAGGCATCTTTTCACTCTTTCATGAGACATCTGTAGGGTGGGCATTGCCCATGATTCTCTCTTTGGAAGAGGGCTTCAGGATTGAGGTAGGCAATGCCCACCTTACGTTTAATTTTGTATACCTACTGAGGAGACAGGCTTAAGCAGAATCAGGTTGTACGGGTGCATGTTGTGGCGGTCCTTCAGTCGTTTGCGCCCCGTTATTTTCCTCTAGTTCGTTAATCTGGCGATAAAATTTCTGGAGGTAATTGAGGTCACAGGCAAAAAAACCTTCAATAATTGCCGGACTCACATCCTCTAAAGCCCCTAAACGGGTAATTACTCGCGACAAGATAATCACCGTAGCGTAAGCTGGATTAGACCTCACGCGGGGGTCACGCATCGGCACAATTTCATCCATCGCCCGCGACAAGCGCATCACCCCTTTGCGGTGCAAATTGCCCTCCGCATCAAGATATCCTTTCGGTAAAGTAAATTCAAACTCAGTTTGAATCATCCGTTGCTATTGATACTGCGACCGACATTGCTATTATCTCGTTTTAACTGTTCAACAGCTACTTCAATTTCCTCAATTTGAAATCCATCTCCCTCTATATTGAGGTCGGTAATTTTATAGCTAACCGGCCATGCTCCTTTGAATTCCAATCTAAACTGCTCTTTAGCTCCGGTGTCATAGAGAACCAAAGCCCCATTGCGCCGTTGCTCAGCCCAACTGGCTCCCTCTTGCACGGCATTAAGCCAGTTCCACAGAGTCATCGACACATTCAGACCTCGGCGCAAGGTCATATTGGTATAAGTAATATTGCCAGGAACTTTAGTGCGGACAACTCGACCCTTTGCCTTTCCAGCTTTGCCCCACAGTTGAGGTGTCACTTCGCAGACTTCTATCACTTCCTGGGTCGCTTTAAAGCCGCTACATTCTTGAAAAAGACCATCTACCCTGTCGTCACTACCATCAAGGAGCAGCTCTAGGTAAAAACGGGATTTAGTGAGAATTTCAATTTCTGACACAATTCACCCCCTTTGTAACTAAGGTACTGTGGCTGGGACAAAACACTGCCTGGTGCCAATACAGTTCAGATAAAATAATCGACCTACCGATAACCCATGTAGAGACGTTGCATGCAACATCTCTACATGTGGAATCGCTCGCCGTTAGAATTACATTGCTACGATATTCGTGTGCATTTTGTGAATCGAAGCTCTAGTGTATCTTTGGCAAGTTCGCCAGTCTTATCGACTCCCAGTTGATCCGTCTGGGTTAGCTTGCTGGGAAAGAGGTCTATGAATTCAAACTCTGCACATACCTTTCCATTTCCATCATAAATAAATAGTGAGCCAGTTTTTCGCTCTTGTCTCGACTGTGTCGCCCCCCCTGAAAACGAGGTAGCGTGACACTTTTGATACCACTTTGTTAGTTTCTCTTGATCAGCCTCATTACCTGCCACATACTCGATTTTAATGCCAGAACTATAAGTGGTACCACCAGGGGTAGATTGGGTTTGGGTTTTGCCATCCTTACCAATCCCAATGGCAGCCTTATTCGCCGCCGCTTTCATTTCAATTTTAAGCCCAGAAACTTTGCTGATCACCAAATCCAGCCCATCCATGTCGAAGAAGAAGGTGGAATTAGTCAAATACTCAATGTTATCGGCCATGGCTTAACTCCTAATTAATTTCGTAGAGGTTGTTTCTATCAATCAAGAAAACGGTAGGCATGACCTGAGGTAGCTACATCTCACGCTTGAAGCTCTCACATACTATCGTCCAATTCTCTTCAAGATACTTATTGTCTTGGACTGAACATTCTGCTAGCGAATACACAGAGGGCCAAGCTTCTTTGAAAACCCATTCGGCTACCTGTTTATCGTCTGTGTCGAAGGCTTTGACGCTTCCTGTTTTTTTACTTTCAGCCCATTTACCATCCCCTCCATCCGATGGGGGTAGGCAGGCTTTGAACCATGCCCACAGGGCCTTGCTGGCACTGCCTGGACTGGAACTACAGATGACTACAACCTCGAAGGTAACTAACTCCTCAAAACCCGCTGAGTTAATCTGCCTAAACGACTTACCACCTGAACCAGAACCTATAGCATCAGCTTCACCTGCTAGTTTGGGATTGTAATTGGCGAGCTTGACGCTTTTACATACCAACTCACCCAAGCCATCTATATCTAAGGCAAAACTACTAGGGGCAAGTGGCTTTAATAAGTCAGGCATATCATTTACTCCTTTTTGTTAGTAGTGAACATTTTGTTTTTTGTCAGTTGCAAAACTTATCATTTTGACAAAAAACAAAAGGCGTGAATTCAGGAACCTGGGTTCAGAAACTATTGCAAGGGCAGGATTCCCCCACCCTTACTAACGGCTCTAACCTACTGGTTAGGAGCCCACTGACTAATCCGGAAGATGACAAATTCAGCAGGTCGGACTGGACAGACGCCGACTTCTACATACAGACGACCAAGCATCATCGTCTCATGGGTGTTGATACTGCCATCGCACTTGACGTAAAAGGATTCAGCCGGTGCAGCACCAAACAATGCTCCTTCACGCCAAAGTCGTTCTAGGAAATTGCTGACGGTACGGCGAATCCTTGCCCACAAGATTTGATCGTTAGGCTCAAAGACGGCCCACTGAGTACCCAACTCAATCGATTTCTCAATGTAGCTAATCAGGCGGCGAACACTAATATAGCGCCACTGGACATTGTCGGGTTCCACCAATGTGCGGGCACCCCAAACTTTATAGCCTCGATTGTAGTTGGCAAAGTTGCGGATACAGTTGATGCCCATCGGGTTCAACAGTTCTTGTTCGCGCATATTAGTATCATATGCCAAACCGATAACTCCCCTAGGAGTCTCATTAGCCGGTGCTTTGAAAACCCCGCGCGACTCGTCAGTGCGGCACCAAATTCCCATCATGTGTCCACAGGGAGGAACCATCAGGGGTCTGCCTCCATTACGGGGGTTAGCCACCTTAATCCAGGGATAGTATAGCGCCCCAAACATAGAACGGCGGTTGAAGGCGCTCAGCCACTGAGCTACATGTTGTGGTCTTTGTTGCTCAGGGGGAACGGCAAGCGGTTGTCCGTCTGCATCAAGATTCTTACCCGGCTTCACCGGCGGCGCATCCAGCACTGCCATGCGGTAAGCAGGACCGGGAAACGAGTTTTCGCACAGGCTAAGCATCATTTCCATGACGCCATGTACCTGATCCAAATTTAACAGACCGTTTTGGTACGCCCGCATCAGGTCTGGACAGGCAATCATGGCGACTTCGTCAATTTCAAACATCCCCTGCATACCGGTGCGGTCATCACGCTGCCCTTGTAGCTCTCGTGGGAAGCGCTCTGGAGTCGAGATATGGGGTGGAGGAACTACTTCATACGCACCATTAGCCGGTCGCCGAGACAGGGGTTGTCCACTTTGGGACATGTCAATTGCATCGAGAAATTCGGAATTCTCAAGTGCCGTAACTACATAGTCGGCTAGCTGGGTATCAACCTCCGGATTCATCGTGAGGTTTTCGTACCGTTCGAGTTCCTGGTCGCCTTGGGCAACAATAACTGTAAAGAATTCACCACTGTTCAAAGGAGCTTCTGCATCGTCCGGAGCATCTTCTGGCAGGGGCTTAGGCGCACCTTCAACAATTACCACTTTGATGCGTCCATCACCCGACGGCAGAGCCGGGAGATCGCCTTCTGCTTCTGGTAGCTTCAGGTTAAACTTCAAAGATGGACGGTTCGCAGAAGTGGGAAGCGTGATGCCCGTTTCTTCCGCTGGTGGTCGCTCTGCTCCAGGCAGTTTAGTCCCGATGCTCGTCACCCAACACCGACCACCTCCATTCAGAAACCAGCCTTGAACCGCAAAGGGCAGGTAGGCGTCGAAGTCTGTGAACCCATCTGAGCCGGGTTTAGCAAAGTACTCCCGGTACTGATCCCAGTTAGTGATCATCATGGGTTGGAACAATTCGGCGTCACCGCGTACATCCTCTGTGAAACCGATAAATCCGGCTACACTCATACTGATGCCTTCAATCGGGCGACTGCCACGGTCTATTTCTTCAACGTAGACACCGGGTGCAAAATAATCCAATGCCATGAGCGGCTATCCTCCATCAGGAATTGGGCTTGTAACAGATTGGTCTTAAGTTAATCACAAAGCAATCACTCGAAACTCAGAATTCTCCGTGTCTACTTACTTCGGTGGATCAGTAACATGTCTTGTTCAGGCATAGACGATTCTCCTTGTAGGTTGAGGGGGACTGTCACGGTCACGTACAAAGCCGGACGTAACGGAACACCCAATGCACTCCAGAAAGCGATTGTGTCAATCAACCCACTAGCAGAAACCCTGATTGGCAACATGCCATAACCCCGTAGTGCAGGAGCCAGAAGTTCTTCCGGCAGAAAGCGATGGCGCAAT
>DATNQP010000459.1:0-3107 GCA_036703965.1 Leptolyngbyaceae cyanobacterium | reverse complement strand
GAATCAGAAAAGCGAAAACATTCAACACTCATCTCAGATTGATTAATTAACACATATTCACGTAAAAATGGCGACGTTTGATAGTCAGCAAATTTCTCACCTCTATCAAATGCTGCTGTTGAAGGAGATAGCACTTCAATTATCAGAGAGGGATAGAGAATAAAATCTTCTGTAGAGTTTGTATCCCGCTCATCACAAGTCACGGCAACATCTGGATAGTAATAGCAATTTACCTCCTCCAGTCTGAGTTTAATATCTGAGGTAAGAACAAGGCAAGGGCTATTATTGAAGTGATTACCCAACATCATTATTAAATTACTTGTAATAACAATATGAGGTTTCTTTGCCCCTACCATTGCATAGACGTGTCCGCGTCTATACTCGTGTTTAACCGGGCTAACTTGTTCTCCCTCTAGGTAATCTTCAGGAGAAATGTAGAATTGATTTTTGCTAACAGTCATTGAATTACCCCAGCCCCAATTATCTGCTCAGTTGTCAAAGTCAACTCTGGGAAAATACCTGAAACAATCTGCTCAGTACCAACGGACTCCACACCTTCGTACCACGATCGCCCCCTTCAGAGCATCTAGTTCGGTAGGCTGTAACCCAACTTTAGCAGAGCATTGCAGAACTTGGTTTCCGATACCGTTGGCACAACCAAAGAGCGATCGCCTGCCAGCCTACAATACGGCTTATTCCCCCATCATCCGAATGTTACCTAAAGCGCGATCGCCTTTGTAAAGCAAGAATCGCTGTCCCGCCATTCCAACAAGTTAACCTTGAGAACAGAGCAATCAGGAAGTCAGCAATGTCACGAGCAATTGACGCAACAGAAGTCGGGAAGCACATTAGTGAATTGATCCAGCAGGTTGTTGAACAGCAGCAGCCTCTCATTATCGAATCTGAAGGGAAGCCTCAGGTTGTCATGCTTTCCATCGCTGAATACGAGCGTTTGCTCTCGGCTAACAGAGTAGAAGTAGGGCAAACACCCTTGGGCAGGAAACTCTCTCGAATTCGTCAGCAAATTGTTGCTATGGGTGAACCCCTTCTAGGTTGGGATGAAGTCAATCGGGAAGTAGCTGATTGTCGAGGCGAAAACCGCCAGGACATTGCATGAAGCGTACCTTCATTGATACAGGTGTATTGATTGCAGCAGCCCGTGGGCAATTCGATCGCTCTAAACGAGTCCTAAAGGGCGATCTCTTGCTTCGTTATTTGCTCCTGTCCACACTCCTATCAGGTAAGATTTGAGTCCGGGATGCTGAGAAACACCTATTTCGGCAAGCTGTAACCCACTTCAGCAGAGCATTGCGGAACTTGGTTTTGGATGCCGCTAGCACGACCAAAGAGCGATCGCTCTTACCTTTAGGCACTAGTATTTTTAACTCCAGGGACTTTGCGATAGATAGAACCAATGTCCCTACTGGACAGATGAGGGTATTTAGTAGTACGAATGTTCTATAGATAGTAACAATCAGCACATGAAAGTGATGAGGGTTGAATAATTTTAATTCAAAACTCTGACAAGAGCGCTTCCTTGCTCGGAATTTACTTCCGAACACCAGCACCCTCAAAACTCAAAACAATTTTTTGCACCTAATAGCCTTATGGAAACCCTCACTGAAGCCCAACAACAACTTTATGACTGGCTGGTGGATTATATTCACACCTCCCAACATGCGCCGTCAATCCGGCAGATGATGCGGGCAATGAACTTGCGATCGCCAGCACCCGTTCAGAGTCGATTGGAACATCTGCGTGCCAAAGGATACATTGACTGGACAGAAGGAAAAGCCCGCACCATTCGGATTCTTGGCAGTAGTCCTACCGGAGTACCCGTATTAGGAGCGATCGCAGCAGGTGGTCTTGTAGAACCCTACACCGACACCGTCGAGCAACTGGATGTGTCTCACTTATTCCGTCAACCGGGTAACTTTGCCCTGCGGGTAATCGGAGACAGCATGATCGAAGACTTGATTGCCGAAGGGGATGTCGTAATTATGCGACCCGTTCCCGACCCAGAGCAACTGAAGAATGGTCTGATTGTCGCCGCACGCGTGGAAGGACAAGGCACAACCTTGAAACGTTTCTACCGTAAGGGTGAACGAGTCACACTCAAACCTGCCAATCCCAAGTATGTCCCCATAGAGGTGATGGCGAAAAGCGTGCAGGTGCAGGGCGTCCTAGTAGGCGTCTGGCGTGGCTACGACGCTCCTGTAAAATCAGCAGCGAAACATAAGAGGCAGTAGCAACAAGGTGTTAGGTGTAGTTGAATCGTCTTACACCTAACACCTAAATTACTTCTAGCCAATCGGGAGCTAATTGTGATAGATGAGCGTCTATGACACATCAGCCAAAATTTCAGTTTCAAATTGAAATTGGAAGCGACTGGGCTAGTTACTCAGCCCGGAAAGTCCAGTTGCTCCTTGTGGAACTGCTTTGCTATAACCGGGCTGGTTGTAAACATTACATGGAGGACACGGCTCATCTCCCATTAAAGCGCTTCGCCTGTAAAGGGAATCTGGGTCGCGCAATTTTTGATGAACACTTCACAATGGCTCCAAATCGCTCTTGCCGCTACAGCTTCCTTTGTCACCCTCGGTGCATTGAGTCCGACAACCGCTGCCACTTTTGACAGCCTAGAAGTTAACTCCAATAATTTCATTACCGTAGCAGCCCCCTTCGGCAGCAACCAGCATCAACTGCTGATCATCGAACAAGTCTCAAACCGGAAGCCTTGCTGGAGTGAAAGCGGCAGTAGCCCGGTCACTATAGAACCTCTACTGCTAAATTTTGACTTCACAGGTATTTGTGGGCGCAGCACTGATAGTAACGGCTATTCGATCCGCATGAATGGTCAAGACCTTGGCTTAGATTATCTCCTCAGAATCGTTGAGCGTAATGGGGAACTGGTACTGGTTGGTACTCACCGTACAGACCGCAAGGCTCCAGATATTGAAATCGGAAGAACCCGAGGTATGGGCAGTGGCTTTGACAAAATTTTTCTCGATCCAGGTTGGCGGCTTACCAGAAGAACTTATAAAGGGAAAGCATTAGGTCACATCTATCTCACTACTGATTCAACCGGCCCAGTCAACCAACAGGCT
>DATNQP010000458.1:0-2919 GCA_036703965.1 Leptolyngbyaceae cyanobacterium | reverse complement strand
GTGTGATATCATTGCTTACGTAAGTTTTTCCACGTCAAATGATTGTTCTAGAGTTCAAAGCTCAGGGGAAAACAGCTCAATATGCCGCTATAGATGAAGCGATTAAAACCGCTCAGTTTGTCCGCAACCGATGTATTCGCTATTGGATGGATAACCGAGGTGTAGGGCAGAAGGAACTGTATCGCTACAACACTAAGCTCAGAGCTGAATTTTCATTTGTGAATGCTTTGAACTCTCATGCTTGTCAAGTTGCAGTTGAAAGAGCCTATAGTGCAATTGCTAGGTTTTACAGCAACTGCAAAAAGTCAATTCCTCAGAAAGGATATCCAAAGTTCAAGAAAAACTGTCGTTGTGTTGAGTACAAAACTAGTGGTTGGAAGCTTTCTCCTAACCGGAAACAAATTGATTTTATCGACAAAAAAGGTATTGGCAAGCTCAAACTCAGAGGCACGTGGGATTTAAACTTCTACCAATTAGACCCGATAAAACGAGTTAGGTTAGTGCGTCGGGCTGATGGCTACTATGTGCAGTTCTTGGTGAGTGCCTCCAATAAAGTAGTTCTACCACCCACGAACAAAACTCTCGGATTAGATGTTGGGCTTAAAGAGTTCTACACCGATAGTAATGGTCATACTGAACCCTCACCTAAGTTTTATCGCAAGGGAGAGAAACAGCTGAAATTCCGTCAGCGTCGTGTTTCTCGTAAAAATATTGGCTCTACTAACCGTAGAAAAGCCGTTAACAGACTGGGACGAGTACACCTCAAGATAAGTAGGCAACGTGAAGAACATGCCAAGAGAGTGGCACGTTGCGTAATCCAATCTAACGATTTGGTCGCTTACGAAGACTTGAGGATTAGGAACTTAGTTAAGAATCACTGTCTCGCTAAGTCTATTAATGATGCAGGTTGGTATCAGTTCAGAAATTGGCTAGAGCGCTTCGGAGAAAAGTTTGGCAGGATAACTATTGCAGTCAATCCGGCTTTAACATCTCAGAAGTGTTCTAGTTGTGGCAATCTGGTCAAAAAAGCGCTGTCTACGAGAACTCACGCTTGCCAATGTGGGTTTGTATTAGACAGAGATTGGAATGCCGCAATTAATATTCTGAGCTTAGCCTTAAGTACCACAGGGCATGTGGGAACTTGGATGAATAATCCGAACGCTTCGGGAGATTCTACCTCTACTCTGGCTGGAGCAATCCTGTCAGGGCAAGTTGAGTCATTGAACGAAGAATCTTCGCCCTTCTAGGGCGGAGAGTGTCAAAAGACTCTTAATTTACCCCCACACTTTCGCTAGTTATGACAGAAAGCTTTCTTGAAAATGCAGTACGCCATTATCTTTTTTAGTCTTGGCACTTTTCTAATCTTACTTAGTTTGAAATTTGGTCTTATTGGATGGCTGCTTTGCTGGTTTGGTGCCAATTTAGTTGCCGTCGGAGCTGCATACGGATGGCTGGGAGCTAGGGTTTTTGGGAAACAAGCAAATGGAACTATAGCTAGCTGGGCGTTATGCCTATTACTGCCCTATCTAGTGTTAACCTGGATAGTCTGGCATATTCAACGACTGATTAGCAAAGAAAAATGTTGTAACGAAATTGCCCCTGGAATTTGGTTGGGTAGAAGAGCCTTTGCCCATGAATTGCCTGATAATATCAGCCTAATTGTCGATCTTACAGCTGAATTGGCAGAGCCTTTGAACGCGATCTCAGGCAGAACTTATATTTGCCTCCCTACTTTAGATGCGTCTGTTCCAGATGAGAAGGTATTACAATTACTGGTTAAGCGACTAGCGGCTTGGCAAGGAAATATGTATATTCACTGTGCTTTAGGGCATGGACGCTCAGCTACGGTTGCTGCTGCTACGCTTGTCGCCAAAGGATTAGTAGGCAATATAAACCAAGCCGAAGAATTTATAAAGAAAGCACGCCCTGGAATCAACTTTAGTCATGGCCAGCGGCAGTTGCTTAAAAGAATAGGGAATTTAAGTTTATTAGACTATTGAAAGTAAGATAGGCTGGCATAGTTGAGCAGTTGCAGTAATGGATTTAGATCAGCCATTAGGCTCAGTCATTCAAGGCTCTCTCTCCGCCGGACTGGAAGTGCGATTACATCCGGATGTCTTGGTGGAAGATATGCGAGTTGGCAAGTTCTTGGTGGTACAGGGGGTGCGATCGCGCTTTTTCTGTATGCTCACCGATGTCTCTCTAGGCACATCCAGTCAGCGAATTCTTGCCAATCCTCCCAGTCCCGACGACGACTTTTTACGAGAAGTTCTGGCGGGTAGTGGCACCTTTGGTACGGTGAATCTGACACCAATGCTGATGTTTACGCCCCAAGAATTGAGCATCAAGCCGAGAGGAGTCGCCCTCAATGGCAATGGTTCCTTAGCCTCCTTTCAAGCCCAAAGTAGTGAGGAGATGGAGTTGCTCCCCGTTAAGACAATCCCTAGCCACTTCTCTCAAGTGTATGATGCTAGCGATCGCGACTTCCGTGCCGTCTTTGGCTGGGAAGATGACCCGACTCGGCGCAACTTTTCGATCGGCCAGCCCCTTGACATGGACGTTCCTATATGCATCGACTTAGATCGATTCGTCGAACGCAGCAACGGTGTCTTTGGTAAATCCGGTACGGGTAAATCCTTCCTCACCCGACTGCTGCTATCGGGGATTATCCGCAAGCAAGCAGCCGTTAACCTGATTTTCGATATGCACTCGGAATATGGCTGGGAAGCTGTCTCGGAGGGGAAACAATTTAGCACTGTCAAAGGTTTGCAGCAACTGTTCCCCGGTCAAGTGCAAGTTTACACCCTTGACCCCGAATCAACGAAACGTCGAGGTGTGCGTAACGCCCAAGAACTATATCTCAGCTACGACCAGATTGAAGTTGAAGATATCATGCTAGTGCGCGGGGAGTTAAATCTT
>DATNQP010000457.1:0-2842 GCA_036703965.1 Leptolyngbyaceae cyanobacterium | reverse complement strand
AAAGCACCAGCACTTTTTCAAGTCTGGGAAGGATTAAAAGGACTAATCCGGTGTTGGGCCCAATTACTGGTACGAAATCGGCGCTATTGCAGTGCATCCGATGTCATTAGCAAAACTTTAATCGCCCTCAAACCCAACGTTAAGCATCACTTCCAACTGCCTGATGGTACGCAGCAATTGGTGCAGGGAAGATTCGACAGTGTCGTTTATGACTTTGAACACCATCGCCTCTGCGTGGTGGAATATAAAACCTATCAGTCGCCCGACAAATCCGCGCAGCTAGCTCAAGTTGCCCTCTACAGCTATATGCTGCGAGAGAAGCTTGGAGTGCCGATAGACTCAGCGGTTTACAGTGTTTTACCCAATTGGGATGAGCTTACCTTCAGTTGGGACGAACTAGAAAAGACGGTGCATCAGCTGATTCCCCAGAAATTACAACAGATGCGCCAATGGATTGACTGGGAAGCGCCTCAACCCAATCCGCCGCCACCCACGCCCCATCCAAACTTATTCTGTGACATTTGCCCCCAGCGGAAGAAGTGCCAGACCTATTTTGATGTTGTTGGGGAATTAAAGAACCTAACCCCCCAACCCCCTTCCCTGCAAGGGAAGGGGGAGCAAGATTCGCTTCTCTTGTTAGGGGACGGACTGGGGGAGTCTTCCTCCCCTCCCCTAAGAGGAGAGGGGCTGGGGGAGGGGTTCTCCACTAATTCGCCAACAGCATTAGCCTCTACTCAGGTACCACCGCCGTCGGTTGATGCTGACGCAATCGCCGAACAGTTGGTGGAAACCCTAAAATCCTTCAAGGTTGATGTCGATTATCTAGGGGCAGCTGTTGGTCCTGCGTTTATTCGCGTAAAGCTTAAACCGCATCTTGGGGTAAGTGTAGCCTCTCTACTTAAGAAGTCGGCTGATTTGCAAGTGCAGTTAGGGATAGCCAACCCTCCTCTGATTTCACCTCAAGCTGGGTATGTCAGTGTAGATTTACCCCGTCCGGATCGGCAAGTTGCCAGTTTTGAGGATTATGTAGGGGCGACGCATGCGTCGCCCCTACCCCCAACGACACCAGTGCGAATTGCAATTGGGGTGAATTTGGATGGGGAGTTGGTAGAGGCTGATTTATCCGATCCAAATACTTGTCACTTTTTGGTAGGTGGCACGACGGGTAGTGGCAAAAGTGAGTTTTTGCGATCGCTTCTCCTCAGCCTTCTTTACCGTCATTCCCCCGAACAGCTGAAAATTGCCTTAGTAGACCCCAAGCGTGTCACATTTCCAGAGTTTGAACAGATACCCTGGTTACTGTCGCCAATCGTCAAAGATAGCGAAAATGCTATTGAACTGATGGATGAGCTAGTGGCAGAAATGGAGCGGCGTTACCAGTTATTTGAAGTAACTGGTTGTGGAGACTTGGCTGCCTATAATCAAAAGGTTGCCCAGCCTTTACCGCGAATTGTCTGTATCTTTGATGAGTACGCCGACTTCATGGTAGAAAAAGACACCCGCAATGCGCTAGAACTGAGCATCAAACGCCTAGGTGCTATGGCAAGAGCAGCTGGCATTCACCTAATTATTGCCACCCAACGCCCAGAAGCCAGCGTTGTGACGCCGATTATTCGCTCCAATCTACCAGGACGAGTTGCCCTCCGCACCGCCAGCGAAGCCGACTCCGCCATTGTGCTAGGCGGTAAACAAACAGCCGCCGCCTACCTGTTGGGGAAAGGCGACTTGCTCTATCAAGTCGGTTCTCAGTTGCAGCGGTTGCAAAGTTTATTTGCACCAAAAATTCAGCTACCGGAATAGAGAAAGCAATTGGGGGCAATGCGCTCATCAACGCTTTACGCTTACTGCTGCTCTGTGCTGACTATCGGATTTCCCCCTCTCTCTGACCACTCCGATTAAGATCATTAACATCTTATTCAAATGGCAGAGTTAATGGGATATGTCGTTTCAATAGTCAATATGAAAGGCGGCGTTGGCAAGACTACCGTCACCGTCAACCTGGCAACAAGCCTTGCCAAAGATCATGGGATGCGGGTGTTAGTCGTTGATTTAGATACCCAGATTAATGCTACCCTCAGCCTGATGCCCCCACTTCACTTTGCTAAGGTGAAGAAAGAGAACCGAACGTTAAAACAATTAATTCATCAAGTCATTCAACCGGATTCTAATTCAACCATTCCCCTTACAAATATAATTCAGCACAATATTTGTAAGGTTCAGGGGCTTGATTTACTGCCAGGAGACATTGAACTTTACAATGATTTTTTATTAGCAGCCCTATTTTATTCTCAATCTCATGTAAATCAGCAAAGTTTTGAAAAAAACTGGAATAACTTTGAAAACTCTTTAGTGCGAAGTATTCTCCAGCCAGTTATAAACAATTACAATTTTATTCTGTTAGATTTTCCGCCGGGTGATTATCTGCTGACTCGTAGTGGTATTATCGCTAGTGACTTTTATTTAATTCCTGCTAAACCTGACCCCTTATCAGTTGTCGGTATTGGGATACTCGAAGGTCGTATCGGCAAACTCAAAGAAAGCGATCGCACTCATATTAACCTTATTGGTATTGTCTTCACCTCCTTGGGTCATGCAACCAATATGGCAGGGAAAGTCAAGAACCGAGTCATGGCTGAGTTTGGGGAAGACAAAGTTTTTGATACAGAAATTCCCTTTGGCGTTGCTATTGCCAAAGCTGTCGATGAGTTTCAGCCAGTCGTGCTAACTGAACCCAATACAGCTGGTGCCAAAGCCTTCAGTGAGTTAACGAAAGAATTCTTACAGAAACTGTCAAATACCCTAGCAGCCCTGTCTTCAAACCCACATTCTGCACCCTGATGTG
>DATNQP010000456.1:0-16062 GCA_036703965.1 Leptolyngbyaceae cyanobacterium | reverse complement strand
CAAAATGTCAAACAGCAAAGAACACAAAACCAAAAGAATATCTAAAAGAATCGCCTGCATCGTGTTAAAGCGAATAAAGTGGATAATTCTTTCATTCCTAACTACTAATAAGAACAAAAGGAAAAAAATGATGATTCCAGCCCAAGATCCACCAGCCCTGTAAATCAATAGAATTGGTGTTAGCGGTACCAAAATAATTCTCTCCACCGCCGGAAACTGTCTAAACAAAAAACTTCCAAAGGGAAGTGCAGAAATTATGGGGAGCAAATAAGGAAGGGAAGCAAAAATCCGGTCTTTAACTGTCGTTGACCCACGCCAAGTCATCGTGCGTTCTCCTTGTGGATGTTACTGATTATTTTTCCTACCTAAATTCAGGATAGCGCAGCTGAATACGCTACCCCTGGCTGAATAGGAAGAATATTCTCGCTCAGGTACATCAAGAGTGCTTGTTGCTTTGCGCTGGTAGCGTACTAGGTTAGGACTTACGCAATCGCCCACCCAACTTTGGGGGGAGTAAATCTAGTTCCCACCAGAGCAAGGGGGGCATGGGGTCCCCTCTGGGGAACTCGGGGCCCCCTCTGGGGATAAGGGGAAGGGGGGAGTAGGGGGGAAAAATGACAGTATTTGCGTAAGTCCTATAGGTTAGACTATCTCCCGCAACAAAACAGTACAATCGCGAATCCCTGGGGATAGGCTACGCTGAGGCTCCTAACGTCGTTACCGCTACGCGATCGCGAGAGCTAACCTACCACTGTGATCAGGACATCGCTGATGAAAACCGAAACTCTAAGTTCCTCTCCCACAAGATTATTCGACGTTGGCAATGCGGAAACCCATCTCACACTCATACTGATCCGGTTGATGGGGAGTGAGCTTACGAACCGCATGACCACAGCCCAGTTTGCCTTGACGCCAGCGGGGCTGACCGCTTTTGTCAGCGAGTAAACAGCTTTGGCAAACTTGATTTGGGGAAAGTATTTGCTCGTCCATTAGAATGACTAACATTTAACTCCTCCCGGTCGTTCCTTAAAGCTTTTGGCTCTATCTTAATGTAGGTCTTTGAACCGACGCTGTACCTTAACACACAGCTTAACGTCCCAGTCATTGTCAACTTGCGGGGAGTATCCCAATAAGGTTGTCCGGCTTTCAGTGTCGGTTGGCTTGCAAACAGCGTTAAGATCATTGATTCAACAGACCATATACGATAAGGTGCGTACTGTGTAAGCAATGCCGAAGGCATCGCCGCATAAAGCATCTACAGCGTGCGACAGCAGACCTGAGCAACGAAACTGAAGAGCATCTCTAGGAATTGACTTAAGTGACTCAAACTAACTTAGATTTTCTGGCTAAAACCGATCCAGCCGTGGCTGAGTGTCTCAGCCAAGAACTCCAGCGTCAGCGTGATCATTTGGAGTTGATTGCCAGTGAAAACTTCACCTCAGAAGCAGTGATGGCGGCTCAAGGCTCAGTGTTGACCAATAAGTATGCCGAGGGATTACCAAAAAAGCGCTACTACGGCGGCTGTGAGTTCATCGACAAAGTTGAGCAGCTAGCAATTAACCGAGCTAAGGAGCTATTTGGAGCCGCTCATGCCAATGTGCAGCCCCATTCAGGTGCCCAGGCTAACTTTGCGGTGTTCCTATCGCTGCTGGAGCCGGGTGACACGATTATGGGAATGGATTTATCTCATGGGGGGCACCTAACCCATGGTTCCCCAGTCAATGTGTCGGGTAAGTGGTTCAACGTTTGTCACTACGGTGTCAGCCCTCAAACCGAGCAGCTAGACTACGATCAGGTTCGGGAACTGGCTCTAAAACATCGCCCTAAGCTACTCATTTGTGGCTATTCCGCTTATCCGCGAATCATTGACTTTGAAAAATTTAGAAGCATCGCGGATGAAGTCGGTGCCTATCTGCTGGCAGATATTGCCCATATTGCTGGTTTAGTGGCGACGGGTCATCACCCCAACCCAATTCCCCACTGCCACGTTGTTACTACCACCACCCACAAAACGCTGCGTGGTCCCAGAGGTGGCTTGATTCTGACCCACGATGCCGAACTGGGTAAAAAGCTGGATAAAGCCGTTTTTCCTGGCTCTCAAGGCGGTCCCTTGGAACATGTGATTGCGGGTAAGGCAGTGGCATTTGGTGAGGCGCTCAAACCAGCGTTTAAAACGTATTCCGCTCAAGTCATTGAAAATGCTAAGGCTCTCTCCAGTCAGCTGCAAGAGCGGGGCTTCAAGATTGTTTCGGATGGTACGGAAAACCATCTAATTTTGGTCGATTTGCGTTGTATTAGTATGACCGGCAAGCAAGCTGATCAACTGGTAAGCGGCGTCAATATTACGGCAAATAAGAATACTGTTCCCTTTGACCCAGAATCACCTTTTGTCACCAGCGGCTTACGCTTGGGTTCACCGGCGATGACTACACGCGGGATGGGAGTAGCAGAATTCACAGAGATTGCTGACATTATTGCCGATCGCCTACTCCATCCAGAAGACGCAACAGTGGCAACTGAGTGTCAGCGTCGGGTAGCCCAGTTGTGCGATCGCTTCCCTCTATATCCTCATCTCAGGATTCCTGTACCCACTCTTGTTTGACATCCTCTCCACCCTGCCGAGGGGTTAGTAAGCTGATGTGCAATTTAAATGTACATCAGCTTTTTTTATTCAAAGCGCTTAATTGTAACTGTAGAGGGAACCAAATCATAGTAGACTCTGCCTCATGTCCCCTCTACTTACTTCACTTCAGATGCCTACCCAGCTGTACCATCTGATCGCATTTATCGTCTCTTCGCTTGTTGTCCTCTGGAGTACACCAGTCGTCAAGAGTATCGGTCTCAAAAGTGGTCATGTTGATCGACCCGGTGAACGGAAAGTCCATCAGCGCCCAATGGTGCGGCTTGGAGGTGTCTCCATCTTCGCAGGCACCTTAAGTGCGCTTTTGATTGTTTGGTGGACTGGAGGATTTGGTTTTTTGCCACCCGATAAAGAATGGGAAATTTGGGGCGTTACGCTTGGCGGTCTGGCATTCTTTATGATTGGTCTTCTCGATGACCTGTTTAACCTCTCCCCCATAGCGCGATTACTGATGCAGTGCGGGGTTGCTAGTGTCGCTTGGTGGGTAGGAGTCCGCATTGACTTCCTCAGCCATCCATTTGATGGTTTGGTGCAAATTGGCTGGCTGAGCTTACCCATTACAGTGATTTGGCTGGTGGGGATGGCAAATGCCATCAACTGGATTGATGGTTTAGATGGCTTAGCCGCTGGGGTTTCGGGAATTGCCGCTGTTGTGATGTTGATTGTGACGCTATTTATGGAACAACCGGCGGCAGCGCTAATTGCGGCAGCTCTTGCCGGTGGCGCACTGGGATTTCTGCGCTACAACTTTAACCCCGCCCAAATCTTTATGGGAGATGGGGGAGCTTACTTTATGGGATTCACCCTTGCTGGGGTTGGCGTCATTGGTTTGGTTAAAAGTACAGCCGTGACGGCTGTACTCCTGCCTTATCTAATTCTGGCTGTACCACTTTTGGATATGTCAGCAGTGATTGTGTCGCGCATCAGAAACGGTAAGTCGCCGTTTATCGCTGATAAGCGCCATTTGCATCACCGTCTGTTGCAAGCCGGTTTGTCGCACCGCCTGACTGTTCTATTTATTTACGTTCTAACCGTATGGGTGGGAAGTTTGGCGCTAGCTTTTTCTGGCATGCCTAGTGGATACGCCTATGCAATCGCGGCAACAATGCTTCTGGGTTACACCAGTTGGCAAGTCTGGCGGCAAGCTCGAACCAGTAATTAGACATTCATCCCCTCTTGAATTAAAAACTACAAGAGGGGAATCAAAGCAGGAACTGCTAAAGGTTTATTTGTGTCGGATGTAGTCGTAAATTTCCAAATAGTCCTTACCTGGGTGGTTCCATGAGTAGTCGTAACTCATGCCCTGAGTAACGAGTTCGCGGAATTCCTCAGGATAGTCATACCACAATCCAATTGCCCGATCCATTGTCGATTCCAGAGCATGATAGTCTGTGTCGTAGAACACATAACCATTGCGCTCTTCAGGCAGGTACTTTTCATCGTAGTCTCGGTCAAAGACCGTATTCACCAGACCACCAACTCCCCGTACAATTGGCACGGTGCCGTACTTTAAGCCAATCATCTGAGTTAGTCCACACGGTTCGTAATTGCTGGGAACGACAATCATATCTGCCCCCGCATAGATTAAGTGGGACAATTCTTCATTAAAACCAAGTTCCAAATGAACGTCAGGATTATCGTTCAAAAAGCGTTTTTCGTGTTGGAAATGCGCGTTAATTCCCGGTTCTGTAGCTGAACCCAAGAGGACGAATTGCGCGTCCTTCTGAAGGGCATAGTAGATCGCATGATGGACGAGGTGAACGCCTTTTTGATCGTCTAAACGACCGATGAAAGCGATAATCGGTTTATCCACATCACGTAGCAGAAGGCGATCGCGTAAAGCTTTTTTGTTTTTCGCTTTTCCTGCCAAATTCTCCTTGTTGTAGTGATGGGGAATATAGCGGTCTACTTCAGGATTCCAAAAATCATAATCGATGCCGTTGAGAACCCCACGGAACTTATCCTCATTCAAATGCAAGGTGTGACCTAATCCATACCCAATGGGAGTATAACGAGCTTCCCAAGCGTGATGGGGCGAGACTGTGGTCACAAAATTCGAGTAAACAATGCCCCCTTTCATAAAGTTCAAGGCAAAGGGGTTGAAGTTGTCACGCAGGCGATCGTATTGGAAATAATAGGATTCTTGATTCAGACCTGTCGCCCAGAGAATCTCGTTACCGCCCATTCCCTGGTGTTTGAAGTTGTGGATAGTGTAGCAAACCCGCTGGTTGCCCATTTCGTATTTATAGTTCTCGAAGAGCATGACGGGGACTAAGCCGGTTTGCCAATCATGGCAGTGGACAACATCGGGACGCTTATTACTCTTGAGCAGAAATTCCAGAGCGGCTTTGCTGAAGAACGCAAACCGCATGTTATCGTCGTTGCACCCGTAATAACAGCCCCGGTTGAAGAAATTATCAGGGGAGTGGGGTTCGATGAAGAAACACAGCCGCCCGTGTACCCAACCACAATAGACAGAGCAGTGGATTGCACCACCATACCAGGGTACCCATAAATCGCGATAGGCATCATGGAGTCCCCAAATATGGTCATACCGCATGCAATCGTACTTCGGCAGAATCAGTTCTACTGTATGACCGCGATTTTCTAATTCTCTGCTGAGTCCGTAAACGACATCGCCCAAGCCTCCAGCTTTGATGACAGGAGCGCACTCAGAAGCAATTTGTACTATGTACATCTCTACTCCTCCCTGAAATAAAAATGTATTTTTTAACTTCACAAAAGTATATATATTCCTGGCAAATAAGCAAGCTGACCAAGAAGAATACAGAAGTTCAGGAGTTCAGGAGTTCAGGAGTTCAGAATTCTTCTGAACTTGGAACGAACTGAGGTTCTGGCGACCGAAAGGGAGCAAGGGTTTCAAGCCCCCACGGAACTTGGTTTCAGTGGCTACCTTTCAGGCAGGGTCTGAATCCCTGTCTGAAAGACATTCTTTCCTCCTGAACTCCTCCATTCTGAACTCCTTTCAACTTTCGGAATAGACAGCCGCTGGGAACCGCAGCTATTGGTATCTTCTAGATGGAAAAAGCAGAATTACGTCACTCACTTCTTAAGTCTCGGCAGTCCATGCCTGTGGAAGAATGGCGACAAAAGAGCGATCGCCTCTGTTCCCATCTCCAATCCTCTTCCCTATTTACCCAAGCACAGACAATCCTGGCTTATTTCAGTTTTCGACAAGAACCCGACCTGAGTCCCTTATTTACAAGCACCCAACACTGTTGGGGATTCTCTCGTGTCGAAGGTAAATCTCTCTTCTGGCACAGCTGGAAGCCTGGAGAACAGAGGAAAAAGGGAACTTATGGCATTTTTGAACCTCCACCTGATTCTCCTACGTTGGAGCCAGATGAGGTAGATTTAATCCTTGTGCCCGCTGTTGCTTGCGATCTGCGGGGATATCGCCTAGGTTACGGCGGCGGCTTTTATGACCGTATGCTCAGTTCAGCGAAATGGCAAGTGAAACCTAGTGTAGGCATTGTATTTGAATTGGCTTACCTAGCGCAGTTACCTATAGATGCTTGGGATAGGCAGCTGCATGGAGTCTGTACAGAAATCGGCTTGAGGATGACAAAATGAATGATGCAGTAGTGCGAAGTTGTTGAGTGCAGAGGGCGGAGTGCAACCCACGAAAGCAACTGCGTGGGATTGAACGATGAAACTTAAAATCAAAAATCAAAAATCAAAAATCAAAAATCGGACTGGGTGGAGAGACTTCGGGAGGTATGTGCTGTTGGGAGCGATCGCTTTCATGATGCTCTTCCCTCTACTCTGGCTGATCAGCACGTCTTTGAAGTCACCAACAGAAAATATCTTTCAGTTCCCACCCCAGCTGTTGCCGAGTCAGCCGACTTTCCAAAATTTCGTAACGGTTTGGCAAAGCAATCCCTTTGGGCAGTACCTCTTCAACAGTACTATCGTTGCGGTTCTAACCGTTAGCTTGAATCTGCTCTTCTGTTCTCTGGCAGCTTACCCACTAGCGCGGCTGAATTTCCGGGGTCGGGACTTGATTTTTACAGGAGTCGTCTCGACCATCATGATTCCCTTTCAGATCGTGATGATTCCCCTTTACATCTTGACGGTGCAGCTAGGTTTAAGAAATACCTATCTGGGGGTTATTTTCCCAGGCATTGCTTCTGCCTTTGGTATTTTTCTGTTGCGGCAAGCATTTCAGGGCGTACCTAAGGAACTAGAAGAAGCTGCCCGGATGGATGGCTGTTCGGAGTTAGGGTTGTGGTGGAATGTGATGCTGCCAGCAATCCGTCCAGCGTTGGTGACGTTGGCAATATTTGTCTTCATTGGCTCTTGGAGCGACTTCCTTTGGCCTTTGATTGTTCTAGATCGACCGGAGTATTACACTCTTCCTTTAGGTGTTGCCACCCTTGCCGGTACCTTCTCTCTCGATTGGCGTCTGATTGCTGCTGGGTCGATCATCTCCATTGTTCCCGTACTGCTATTCTTCCTCTTCATGCAGCGCTACATTGTACCGACAGATACGGGTAGTGGGGTTAAAGGTTAGAAGGTTTTTCAGAGTTGAAAGTTAGAATCCACATTCCGCTTAGGTATTATCCAGCTAAGAAATCAAGATAAAGTGTAATCTTCAACGGTAGGAAAAGAGGTGGTGGTGGCTCGTAAACGCTTGATTATCGAAATGGGCATGGGAGTGGATCAGCACGGACAGGAACCCACAGTCGCCGCAGCACGGGCTGTACGCAACGCGATCGCTCACAATGCCTTGCCTGGTGTTTGGGAAGTTGCGGGTTTGAGTGAACCCGATCAAATGATTGTGGAAGTCCAGGTAGCAGTCCCTTACCCGGAGCAAGTGCGAGAAGCGGAGGTACTGGCTGTGTTGCCCTTTGGTCGCAAAACCCTCACCGTTGAATCCGGCGGGATGGTTGTTCAGGGTCGAGCGATCGCTTCGCTCAATGATAAAAATGACGAAATGTTGGTAGCGATCGCTGCTGTTACCGTTCTGGTCGAAACCGAGTAGATGTACATGTACTCATAGGAAATTCTGCAATGGGATGTAGTTCTTGATATCGCCCTCTGCCCTTTGCCCTCTGCCCTTTGCCCTCTGCCCTTTGCCCTCTGCCCTTTGCCCTCTGTCCTCTGCCCTCTGCCCTCTGCCCTCTGCCTTCTGCCTTTCTTTGGTCAAGGTGGAGCGAATTACTGTAGCCAAAATTACATTTACCAAAGAAGGTAATTGTTAGCATTCTCCTTTGGCTCTTGTCAAGTATAGGTGTGAGGATTGATGGTTAAGGTTGCAACTACCTGGAAGACGTTGCTCAAGGCTCCAGCAACGTTTTGGGTATCTTTATTTGTTTCGAGTGCTGTAGTCAATTGCCTGTCGTTGCAGGCGAATGCCTCCGGCATAGCTTTGCTTCACGCAGATGAAGTTCACGGTAAAGCGATATCTGCTGTACCACAAGAGGCAGCTTCAGTCGAAGTATCAACCGCAGCACCAACCCTCAATGATGTCACGCCGGTGACTCAGTTGACCTCGAAGGAAAAAGACAGCGATATCAATGAAATTCAAGGTGATGGAGTTGTCCCTGCGACTACACCATCACAGATAGCTCCTGTTGAGACATCAGCCGAGGTACCAATGCTTGATGATGTCCCCTCTGTAGCTGACCTCGCTTCGCCTGAAGAAGACAGCGATAGTAATACCCCCATGTCGCAGGTTACCAACGTATCGCAGTTGCGGGACGTTTCTCCTGGAGACTGGGCTTATGAGGCGCTGCGATCGCTTGTTGAACGTTATGGTTGTATTGCAGGATACCCGGACGGTACCTATCGCGGCAATCGAGCAACATCACGTTATGAATTCGCGGCTGGTTTAAACGCTTGTCTTCAACAGATTGAACGCCTAATTAGCACAGGCGCAGAAGGGTTGGTGACCCGCAATGACTTAGAGACGTTGCAACGACTGGTTCAGGAATTTCAGACAGAACTGACAACCCTAGGTACACGGGTAGATAACCTGGAAGGTCGCGTTGCCTTTTTGGAAGACCATCAGTTCTCTACAACTACCAAGCTGAATGGTCTAGCTTGGTTCAACCTAACTGGAGCTTTTAGTAATGATGAAGTCCAAGTCGAGACATCGGATATCAATGCGCCTCTCGAACTTAGACCAGCAGCACGAAATTCGATTACTAACAATCCTATTGTTCAGTTTGCTGAAGACCCCGGTATTACCTTCAGCGACCTAGTCTGGCTGACGCTGGAAACATCCTTTACGGGTAAAGACAGCTTGGTGACTCAGCTAGCTGCCGGGAATGGCATCTCTCCAGCTAATGCTTATGCCTCTGCGGGTCTTTTCAACACATTCGGGACTCCATTTCTTGACCAAACGGCAGGGCCAGAAGTCACTGGCTCTCGTAATGATGTGATCTTACGGGAATTATTCTATAGGTTTCCAGTGAGTGACAAAATTCAGCTAGTGGTTGGTCCTCGCGTTAACTGGTATCGCTACTTTGACAACAATGCCTTTTCCTTCTTCTTGACGGGTACCAGTACCTTCAACTCTAACAGCAGTACCCTACTCAACACGATTGACCGGGGTTCTGGAGCGGTTGTCCTCTGGGACATCAACAATCAGTTTAAGCTGCGTCTTGGCTATCTCGGTGAAAGTGATGAATTTCTCCCCGGTCAGTTCGGGTTTAACTCCGCGTCTAATCCATCCAAGGGTGTGTTTAGTCCAACAAACACAGCTACGGCTGAGTTAACGTTCTCGCCTACCGACAAAATCAATATCAGGTTGATCTACAACTATTCCAATATTGACCCCACTGTCCCCATCTTTAATGAAAATGGCGTTCAAACTGGTCTTGGCATTGGTGGTGCTGTTGGTGAGCCAATTTATGGGGTAGCAGATGACGGGTTTGGGGGTTCGATCAACAATGCGATCGCTCATACCTTTGGAGTTAACGTTGATTGGTTGATTACCCGTGGTATTGGTGTCTTTGGACGCTATACCTACGCGACTACGCGTATAGATCCGACGACGCCTGGGCGTGATGAGGGAGACATCAACGCACAGTCTGTCCAAGTAGGGCTTGCTTTCCCTGACTTGGCTAAGGAGGGAGCGCTGGCAACAGTATCATTTTTGATACCCTTTGATGTCTTGGATGGTCGTAATTTCCTGGCAGCAGGCGGTGGCGATGGTGCAACTCAATACGAAATTGAAGCGACTTACTTCTACCCACTGACCAATAATATTGCGATCGTTCCAGCTTTTTATGTCATTGCGAATGTCAACAACTTTGCCGACAACCCTGCAATTTATGTGGGTAACTTACGCGCCCAGTTTAGTTTCTAGAACACTGATCCAGTAATTTGAATTGTGGGTAGGGGCGAGTCGCTGAACAGGTGAGTGGGACAAGGGATTACAGGCGAGTTGACTCGCCCTCTATGGATCATTTATTTTCTGGAAGTCACTAAGGTCATAGGGTAGCAATTCCGATTTTCCTACTATGGGTAGTGTTAAAAACGTAAATTTGCCTAAGTCCTGTATATGCTGATTATCACTGTTGACGGAGGTTGTGTATGACCTTTGAAGGAAAACTGGCTACCGCCTTTGCTATGAGCGAGGAGGTTTGGATGCATCATGCTAATCCCTGGAGCGTCTGGACACGTTTCACCGTCTTGCCGTTGCTAATTTTGGCGATTGGGAGTCGTGTGTGGCTGGGGTGGTGGGCATTAGTTCCGATAGCAGCAGCCATATTATGGATGTGGCTAAACCCGCGCATCTTTCCTAAACCACAATCAACTAAGAATTGGGCATCGAAAGGCGTTTTTGGCGAACGTGTCTGGCTAAACCGCAATCAGATTCCTGTACCTTTGCACCACCGAACATTGCCTAATTTGCTCAGTGTTGTTTCTGCCGTTGGTATGGTTTTCGTCATCTGGGGTGCGATCGCGATCGCTATTTGGCCCACATTATTGGGTGCTAGTGTTGTCTATCTCAGCAAGCTCTGGTTCATTGACCGCATGGTATGGCTGTATGAAGACATGAAAAATGTGGAGCCAGAATACCGTAGCTGGCTGTACTGATGGTGTTCTAGCATGGTAATTGTCTGCTACGCCTAATCCCAGGCATTAACAGCATATTGCGCCCAGTTTCCTTAGCGTTAACTCCAGAGGCTGTGGGGTGGACTAAGCGGCGCAATGGGCTAGCTGCTCCCCTGGGTTCACCTGATAACCTGTCGTCCGCGACAATGATGCCTATCCAGAGTAACGAAAAACGATGCCAAATCCTTTTTATAAGTGGAAACGGTTCTGGTATCCCAGAGGAAAAACTATTAATCCGGATGACGGCGGTTATCTACCCGATCCAGAAATAGAGTATGGACGCTTTTCAAATCCCGATGTAGTTCCAGTTGAATCTATAGGCAGTATTCCATGTTTGGTATTACTTGGTGAACCAGGAATTGGCAAGTCCACTGCAACACGGCACGCAGTTGAGGAGGTTAGCAAAGAAGCCTGTTTATGGTTTCCACTCGGAGATTATGACTCTGATAGTGGGTTATGTAATGCCATTTTTGGTAACGAGACGTTTCAAACTTGGTTAAATGGAACCCATAGGCTGTATCTGTATCTCGATAGCCTAGATGAGGGACTGCTATCGATAAAGATACTGGTAAGAATTTTGAAGCGTGAATTAGGGAAGTGTCCTTGCGATCGCCTTCTATTTCGCATCACCTGTAGAACGGCTGACTGGTCAAATAGTCTAGAGGAAAAACTAAAGCAGCTCTGGGGTGAGAGTAATGTGGGAGTATATGAGCTAGCTCCACTACGTCGGGTGGATGTCATTGAAGCAGCTAAAGACAACAAATTAGATTCTGATGCTTTTTTACAGGAAATTCATAATAGAGAAGCTGTTCCATTAGCTATTAAGCCCATCACATTAAAATTTCTCATAGAGACATATAGCCAAAACGGGCAACTTCCCCCTACTCAGAAAAAACTATATCTTGAAGGTTGCCGACTCCTCTGTAAAGAAATTAATCCCGATCGTTGTGATGCAGGATTCGTAGGAACTCTAACTCCTGACAAAAAATTGATTGTGGCAGCTCGAATCGCCGCAGTTACAGTTTTTGGAAATCGGGCGGGTATCTGGCTTGGTGAAGACTACCAAAGTTCTGATAAAGACGTAACTGTTCAAGAGCTAAGTGGTGGTAAGGAGAAGGCTGATAGAGATGAATTTGCTGTCGGTAGGGATGAGATTAAGGAAGCATTAGGTACTGGGCTATTTTCGTCTCTTGGCACTCACCGTATAGGTTGGACTCACCAAACCTATGCCGAATTTCTCGCTGCTTGGTATCTGGTGCAGCACCAAATGTCGTTAACCCAGATGATGAGTCTGATAACCTATCCCAACGATCCTGATGGGAAACTGATTCCTCAACTGCATGAAGTAGCCGCCTGGTTAGCTGGTATGGTACCCAATGTATTTCGGGAGATTCTGAAAGCAGACCCTGATGTTTTGCTCCGAAGTGATGTAGCGACTACCGATGTAAAGGATCGAGAAGCCTTAGTTGAGAATCTACTAAAGCTATACAACGAAGAGAAGTTACCGGAGTTCGATTCGGACAATTACAGTAGGTATCGAAAGCTTGTTCATCCGGGAATAGTTGAGCAGATTGAACCCTACATTCGCGATCTCAACAAAAGCTTTCAGGCGCGATATGTAGCGATTGATATTGCAGAAGTTTGTAATTTGCAAGTACTTCAGGATGACCTGATCGACGTAGCTCTCGATTCCTCCCAACCGCTAAAAATTCGGGTAAATGCTGTAAGTGCTGTATGTAGGATTGGGAATGACGAAGGAAAAGCAAGGCTGGAACCCTTAGTGATTGGTGAAGCTGGAGGTACTCCTGATGAGCAATTACAGCACTATGCTCTTGACGCAGTATGGCCAAATCACATTACAGCTAAAGAATTGTTTGCGGCTCTAACTCCCACCCAAAGTGGGTTTTACAGTTATCGTTTGGGGAGTTTTGTGCAGCATCTCCAGCTAGACGATCTGCCACTAGCACTAGAGTGGGTTGAGAAGCAAAATCCTCTACACCACTCATTTAAAAAGCTAGTGGATAGTATTATGCTAAAAGCTTGGGAGCATCTTGAATCGCCAGGGGTGTTAGAGGCGATCGCTAATTTAGTTTGGTCACGATTGCAACAGGACAACAGAATTATTCCTGTTTACAATGAATCGTTCTTTAGAAAGGCACTGAGCCGCCTGGAGGATAAAAAACGTCGTCGAATCCTAGAGGCGATACTTCCTAGACTGTCAAACCTAGAAAATGACGTTAGTTTGCTCGCACATACTGAAACTTCAATAGTTCATAGACGAGATGTTCCGTGGCTGATTGAACGCCTCTTAGCATCCGATTGTGAGCAGGTTCAGAAAACCTTGATTCGGCTAATATGGAGCTTATTTAATTCAAACGATATAGAGCATGTAGATGCTGTTCTTATTGCTAGTCAGAGGAATTCAATCCTTGCTGAAGCATTTTCAGGGTTCCTTCGCTCAATTGAGCTAGACTCGCCTCAAGCTCAAAAAATGAAGAGCGACTATCTAGAGATACACAAAGAGATACAGAAACGAAGTCAGGAACTGATAGAGTACTCTCACAATCAGAAACAACCCCTCCTAGAATCATCGCCAGATATAGGAATTATTGCACTTTTAGATGAGCTTAATTCTGGCAACTTGGCAGCATGGTGGCATATATGTAGGGAGATGACACTTAAACCAGATAGCACTCACTATGAGGAAATATTCGAGCTGGACTTAACCGCTCTGCCAGGGTGGAATACAGTAGATACTTTAACCCGAGCAAGACTGATAGAAGCTGCTAAAAAGTATGTACTGAATGAAAATCCAGAGATTGACAGTCTCTACTCACGTACTACGTATGAATCTGACCTGTTGGGCTACAAGGCGTTGCGACTGCTGTTAAAAGAAGCCTCTGATTTTATTCCTACCATTCCTAGAGATGTGTGGAAAAAATGGGTGCCTTTCATCCTTGCTTACTCTCCATCAAATAACGTTAAAGATAAAGAACTAGATAGTGAATTGGTAAGGATGGCATATCAAAATGCTTCTGACGAATTTATTGCTACCTTAATTCTCCTAATAGACCAAGAGAACAGAGAGTACGGCTCGATTTCTATTATTGGCAAAGTTGAAGAGTTTTGGGATGAGCGGTTAGCAAATAGTTTGCTAAATAAGGCAAAGGATGAAAAATTGAAGCTTGAGTGTATGGAGTGCCTTCTCAATCAGCTACTTGAGCATCAGATTGATGAAGCTAAAGCATTTACTGAATCTCTTATTCCTTTACCACCTCCTACTAACAGAGAAAAACGACATAAGGCAATTATCGCAGCTCAATCGCTCATGAAGTATGCTGAGGATGCTGGCTGGTTAGTTGTGTGGTCAGCTATGCAACAGGATGTTGAGTTTGGGAGAGAAGTAGTTGAAGCGGTATCGTATGCTGAACCCTATTTCAATAGGAAAGCTGTAAATGTAGGACAGGTGCTTCCAGAAAAGCAATTAGCAGATCTATACATTTGGCTTGTTCATCAGTATCCTCACGCTGAAGATCCGAAGCACGAAGGCGTTTTCAGTCCAAGTCCTAGAGATAAAATCGCTGAATGGAGAGACTCTATTTTATACCACCTTCAGGAGCGGGGTACTTCTCAGGCATGTAAGGAAATTGAGAGAATTATCAACAATTTTCCTGAATTAGATTGGCTGAAATCAATTCTACTGGAAGCCCAGAATCTGACTCGTCGCAAGACTTGGGTGCCACTTCAGCCTTCAGAGATTATTAAGCTGGCAAGCAATCCAGAGCTACGTCCCGTTCAAAGTGGAGAGGAGCTTCTGCAAGTATTAGTTGAGTCCTTGAAAAGTTTAGAGACAGAGCTGCAAGGTGAAACACCTGCTGCAATTTTTCTATGGGATCGTATTGATAAGAACTTCTACAAGCCGAAAGATGAAAATACATTCTCTGATTACGTGAAGTTATACCTTGATAGGGAACTCAAACAAAGAGGTATAATTGTCAATCGTGAGGTCGAAATTCGTTCTAACCGAGGGGCTGCTCCAGGTGAGCGGACAGATATCCAGGTAGATGCTGTTGTGCGAGGAACACACGGAAAGGTATACGACTCCGTAACTGCCATTATTGAGGTAAAAGGCTGCTGGCACGAACATATAGATCATGCAATGGAAACACAACTTGTAGACCGTTATCTGAAAGACAACCGTTGCCAGCACGGTCTGTACCTTGTCGGATGGTTCAACTGCAACCAGTGGGGTAATGATTACAGAAAGCGAGATGCTACAAACAAACTTGGTACGGATATAAATGCAGCACGAAAACAATTTGACGACCAAGCTGCTGAGTTATCCAAGCAAGGAGTGCAGGTCAAGGCTTTTGTACTCAATGCAGCACTTCGCTAAGTCAAAAGCACTTGCCGACAAGCCGCTTTAGGGGCTGTCTATTTGCTCCTTCTTATCACCACAACAGATGTCTCGATGCCAAATAATCCCTACATATAAAGGCTCAATGGGGCTATCCTGCACTTTGCGTACATTTATTTCGGCTCAATCCCGACAACATCTTATACCCGACAACCTATCAAGTAGATATTGCACGAACATTCCTGCGATTGTCACACTACGCACCCTTGCTTCGTCTTATCAATGAATCGACTGTAGAACCTACTGGAGACTCATCGATGAAAGTATTAATTGCTGGTGCAACGGGTGTATTGGGGCGGCGATTAGTTCAGCAATTACGCGATCGCGGTCATAGTGCGATCGCCTTGGTACGAAGCGCAAAAGGAGAACAGATAGTTCAATCGCTTGGCGCAGAGAGTTGTTGGGTTGATATATTTGACGCTGAGGCTATAGCCCGTGCTGCCTCTGGAGTGGATGTCGTCATTCATGCGGCAACCTCTATTCCCGTTAAAAACCGCACCACACCCGCTGACTGGGAGATGAACGATCGCCTCCGACGAGCAGGCACCCAGGCCCTCACCACGGCTGCCGCTAAAATTGGAGCGAGGCTCTATATTCAGCAGAGTGTAATACCAATTGGGTATAAGAATGATGCAATTGGTTTGAGCCACTCCTGGTAGGGGCTTGGTTTCATTTGTGTCAAAGCCAAACCCAATTGGTATAAGGGATGTGCAGCTAATTGATGACACGCCCTAGACAGTGTGTGCTTGAACACATAGTTAGATGGCTAACCGCCGCTGTCTGGCTTTACGTTCCAACAAAGACATCGGTGCTACTACTTCACCCTTAATAAGACAATCTCGCACAACCTCCGCAACAACTTGCGCTAAATCACAGGGAACAGCATTACCAATCTGTCTGTAGACCGAACTTTGCC
>DATNQP010000455.1:0-4311 GCA_036703965.1 Leptolyngbyaceae cyanobacterium | reverse complement strand
CTGGATGAGCCTCTGCTGCTAGAAAGTCTTGATTCTGTTTCTTTCAAAGTCCCAATCCCGGAAGATGGTCCTTGCATTTTCACGGGGAAGACAGCAATTTACAAGGGTGCTGAAGAAGTCTTTGATGACTCAGCTGGACATATTCTTCAGCGTGGTGTACCCGCTGCGGTGTGTGATAAGACGGCTGCGAAGCTAGCAGCGCTAATTTCAGAAGAAATTTTGATTACAGATTCAACTTGGCACTACATCGGTGGTGGTTGCTGTTAATGAGGCGAAAGAGGATGTTGGCGTTTTTTTTGTGATTGACATGAAGTTATAGTTATATCAATTGCGGGATTACTGACCCCAACAGGAGCGCTCACATATAGTCATTGACAAGGGTCAGTATAGTTTAAGAGCCGCCCATTGTTGAAAGAAGTACTCGCAAGTTATCAAAAGATGATTCAGACCACAGACTCAGTAGTAACACCGTTCAGACAAAAGCTAAATACACCTTTAACTAAAAACAAAATCATTGTTTTACAAATTAATTTGGGTAAGCGCTGTAACCTTGCCTGTACACACTGCCATGTGGAAGCTGGACCAAAACGAACGGAAGAACTTTCACCCGAAATTTGTGAGCAGCTAATCGAGCTAATTCATCGGTTTCCCCAAATTAAGATAGTTGACCTGACCGGCGGCGCACCGGAAATGAACTATGGATTTAAGCCTTTGGTAGAGGCAGCATGGGAAACGGGTAAGCAAGTGATTGTCCGGTCAAATTTGACGATTTACTTTGAGCCTGGGTTTGAGGGTCTCCCAGAATACTTCGCCCAGCACCAGTTAAGAGTTGTCGCCTCGTTGCCCTGCTATTTAGAAGACAATGTGGATAAAATGCGGGGGAATGGCGTCTACGACAGCTCAATTCAGGCAATTCAATGCCTTAATCAGTTGGGCTATGGTCGAGACTCAAATCTAATTCTTGATTTAGTATATAATCCCCAGTTACCGCTTACCGAGAAATTTTCTTTGCCGCCTAATCAGGCTCAGTTAGAACAGGATTACAAAATGTTCTTGAAGGAACATTTTGATATTGATTTCAACGAACTCTTCACGATCGCAAATTTGCCTGTTGGCAGAAGTAAGTTTCATTTGCAACGAACAAAGCTGTCTGCTCCCTATCTGAAGTTTTTAGAGGGAAATTTTAATGCCGGTACGGTGGAGCATTTGATGTGCCGCGATGAACTCTCGATTGACTATCTGGGAAATGTCTATGATTGCGACTTTAATCAGATGGAAAATCTTCCAGCCAAGTCTCATGCTGGGGAAACGTTGACGGTTGGCAAGCTGTTGGAAGCTGGAAGTTTAGACTTGATAGACGAGATTCGCACAGCATCCTATTGTTATGGTTGCACAGCGGGTTGTGGTTCCAGTTGCGGCGGTGCTTTGGTTTAGTGCCTTGAGATATTGCTCATCAGTCAAGTCGATGATGGAACTCCAGTAGACCCCCTACACTGTGCTAATTGAAGCCCGTTCTGCCATTAGTAACTCTCCAGCCGCATCACTGTCTACCGGTCTAGAGAAAAAGTACCCTTGTCCATATTCGCATTGCAGCGCAATGAGAGGTGAAACCTGCTCCGACATCTCGATTCCCTCTGCAACAACGTCCATACTAAGGGTTTGAGCAAGTGTAACAATCGCCTGAACGATCTCTGAGTTCTCACCGAGGGCACCGATCCGGCTTACGAAAGAGCGGTCAATCTTGAGGGTACTTATGGGAAAGTGGTGTAATCGACTCAACGAAGAATAGCCAGTACCGAAGTCATCAATGCACAGATGAATATGTCTCTGCTTCAACTCTAGAAGCAAAGCCTTGACCAAGTCTGGATTTTCCATAACTACGCTTTCTGTAATTTCCAGCTTCAAACTACCGACTGCCAGTTTAGCCTCCTGAAGAATTTTGTCGATTTGTTGAAGCAGATCGGGTTGAGTAAACTGTTTGCAAGAAAGATTGACGTTGATCGTCAAAGGTTGGCTCGCAGGAAATTGCTTCTGCCAGACGCTCAACTGGTGACAGGCTTCCCGCAGCGTCCACCAGCCGATGGGGGTAATTAGTCCCGTTTCTTCTGCTGTGGGGATAAATTCAGTTGGCGATACTAAGCCACGCTGCGGGTGCTGCCAGCGTAACAATGCCTCAAAACCAGTGATTCTGCCGCTAGAAAGGGACACAATCGGTTGATAGTGAACCCGAAACTCTTGCCGTTCAATCGCTCGCCGCAGATCTGACTCCATCCGTAATCGATCTACCGCCTCGCTATGCATCGCTGTGTCAAACACTTCGTAGCCGCCTTTGCCTTGTGCCTTGGCGCGATACATCGCAATGTCAGCATCGCGTAGCAGGTCTTCCGGTTGCAGGAGACGATTGTCGCTTTGCGAACCGCCTAAACTATGTCCCGCAACGCTCTCGATATCGCTTCCTACTGGACTATCGTTACTAATAGCATTCAGAGCAATACCAATACTGAGTGTCATGAACACTTCAGACTCATCGAGGTAGAAGGGTAAAGTCAAAGTTTGATGAATCGATTCGGCAACATTAGTGGCGTCACTGATATTCTGGATACCTTCAAGGAGTACGGCAAACTCGTCCCCTCCCAAGCGTGCCACTGTATCATTCGGACGTAGGCAGCTCTGAAGCCGACGAGCAAAATTCTGGAGTAATTGGTCCCCAAATTGATTTCCGAGGCTGTCGTTGACTAGCTTGAAACGATTTAAATTTAGGAACAGTACGGCAAATCGCTCAGGCTGGTCTAGTGATTTGTCCCTACGACCCTGTTTAGTGCGTCGAACCGCTTGCCTCAAGCGATCCATGAATAAAGCCCGGTTAGGTAACCCTGTCAGCTGATCATAAAAGGCATTATGAATTAATTGTTCCTCTGCTTGTTTGCGCTCGGTAATATCGAAGGCGTAGATGCGAAAGCACTGGATTTCTGCTAAATAATGCAGCACTTGTTCATAATAGACCTCACCGATTTTGACTTCTCGCCTGATCGAACCTTGGCGTTGCAGAACTGTAGCCATCGACAGCACCCCTACCAGAAACGGATGCTTAGCTCCACTGTCTGGTAGATCGGGCAACAATCGCATTGCCTCTGGATTAAGATAACAAACATGACCGAGCGAATCGATTTCAACAATTAGATTTGGGCTGAGCAGGGGAATAGAAGCCAGCCGAGAACTCTCTCTCACTGACAGCCTGCGCTTTGTGATATCCTCTCCCCTTGACTGGAACTCAACCAACTGCCCCTGTTGGTCAACAATCACCCGGTCAGTCCAGTGCTGCCACTGGATCTCTCCGTTAGGCATCACCACTTGGTGTTCTCTTGTTGCTACGGCGTTCTTCAGACCTAGAGTAGCGATGTGGCTTTGAGTCTTTTCTCGGTACTCCTCAGGAATCATTTGGAACAAACTGCCTCCAATTAACTCCTCACGGGTTTTACCGAAATAGCGGCAGTAGGCGTCATTGACAAAGGTCAGTGTGCCATCGGCTACAAACCGACACATCAGGTCAGTTTGATCTTCAACAAGCGCACGATGTTGTTCTTTGCTATCACCTAGCTCCTCTAACGGCTTGCACTCATTGATATCAATAACCTGCATTTCTGTTGGGACTTGATTAGCGGCTTCTGGCTGTGCAGAGTAAGGTTGCCCTAACAGTTTGGGAAGTAACAGCACCAACAGCAGCACCGCCAATAAAGCAATGACAGCTGTCATTGCCTCAATTGCGCCAGCTAGCCAATAATTTGGGTGCCACAGTGTCCATATATCAATGAGATGAGTTGTGCCACCAGCGAGGGTGAAAGCCCCAAACATCTTCAAGATTCCTGCATAAGGCAGGTCTTGGCGCTGACGCACAACGTAAAACACTAGGAGGGAAATTGAGTAATAAAATAGAGCAATCAGTGAATTATAAGTAACATGGAGCCAGATTAGCTCTGGTTGCCAGAGATACCAATGCCCGTGGAGCATAAGCAATTCATCAAGAAAAAGAGGTTCCAAAGATTCCAACATAGAGGCTCCTAGACCAGCTCGGCAGAAGTTTTCCATCAGTGCCGAGAGCAGGGAGAGCAGGGGGAGAATTTTAACGGGTGGGTTATTTCTGCCAGCCTGCACTAGTCCGGTACCTCACTTCCATTCCTGGAGCCGAGGTCTTTTTCCGCAAGGTTCATTATGTAGAACCTATGTAGAACCTGCCCTGAGGGGTTTAGCAATCAGTTTGACACTTTACAGAAGCTTCAATACGTAGCTATCAACGTTCACTCTTGCGCGACA
>DATNQP010000454.1:0-2949 GCA_036703965.1 Leptolyngbyaceae cyanobacterium | reverse complement strand
CCTCACGCCATAAAACACCCGGTCGATTAGTGTTTGCTCTTGTTCATTAAGTGCATCTTTATAAGACAGCGCCATTTTCAATTGCTGCTGATCTATAGGAGTAACTCTACGATGCATCAAAATCTGAGCAACAAGTTCTTCGACACTAACTTGAGATGTAAAGGCTTGAACGGACATGGTCTTTTTTGAGAAAAATTTTTATAGTCTTACTATGAACTTTTTAAAAAAAATTTCCTGTGATCCTCGAGTAGCCGCCAAGGTGACACGAGGCTAGCATTCTCTGTGATTTGTGTCACTGCGGTAAGCAGATTTAAGGAATGACTCCAGAAGCGCCAAATAGGAGAAGCCTCTGTCGATAGAGGGGTGTAAAATATCAAAACTTGTGTATATTTTGTCCGGCATCCTAAAGCAACAAGTTCTAAGCTGTTGCGCCTTCAATTTGCACTTGGTGAACAAGAAGAATACAGGAGTTCAGGAGTTCAGGAGTTCAGGAGTTCAGGAGTTCAGGAGTTCAGGAGTTCAGGATTCTCCTGAACTGCCAGTAAGCTGACTGGCGATCGCAATGTGAGCGGCTTGGCTATATCTAAGGACAGAGTGAAGAATGGCTTGAAGGGTTTAAGAAAGTGAGAGGTCTCTGGATTCGCACGCGATCGCGACAGTATGACAAAGCTTGACGCATCAGCTAGACTTTGCTGAATTACGGCAAGAAAGAATGAACAAAAATTGCGGCTTGGGTGCGATCGCGCAGATTCAATCGATTCAAAATATTCGTTACATGGTTTTTGACTGTTCCTTCGGAAATGTAGAGGAACTGAGCAATCTCTCGGTTACTGGCTCCCTTCGCAATCAACTTTAGAACTTCCTGTTCTCTTGGCGTCAAATCATTCCAACTGGGTGGAGGACTAGCTGGCGGTACCGGTGCGGCAGGTGGAACTCTCGCCATGATTTTCTCAACCAACCCTGGTCCTAGCTGAGTGTAACCCTTGTGAACGGAACGAATAGCGGCAGCTAACTCTTCGGAGGGCGTATCTTTAAGCAAATACCCCATCGCCCCGTACCGCATCGCTTGTGCTACATACTCATCATCATCAAAGGTGGTGAGCACCAAGACCTTTGTACCGGCAAAGCGCTCGACAATTTCTCGCGTCGCTGCCACCCCATCCATAACTGGCATCCGGATATCCATCAGCACGACATCCGGCTGCAATGTCTCTACTAATGCGATCGCTGTTTGTCCATTCTCGGCTTCTCCCAGCACCTGTAAATCTGGCTCTAATTCCAGCAATGCCTTTAAGCCCTGTCGGATAAGGCTCTGGTCATCTACTAGCAACACGCGAATCATAGCCAGTTGTTGGTAAGTGACATTCTGCTGCAACTATAACAAAACCCCTGACATCTAGAGCCAAGGGCTTGATTTTGTGGGGCGAGAATCCAGCTATTTTATATATAGCAATCGCCACATAGGTTAGGACGCAGCGGAAGCGCAAAACTCCTTATCTGTTAGCATTTGATGCCTAACACCTGACACCTAACACCTAGCACCTGCTATAGCAGTTAGCAGTCAGCTATCAGCCATCAGCTTTTTCGTTTTCCTTGCTATATCTAGGTTTCACACTCCGTCAGCTGTACCTCAGTTAAATAGATATCTCCAAGAATTAGTCTGAAACCCTTGTCTTATCTAGGCTGAAAGTTAATTTCTGGAGATGTCTAATGAAAACCGCTATATCCTTAAACCGCAGCGATCGCCTTCTCAACTGTTTGTAATGCTCTGTCAATTTCCTCAGCAGAGACAATGAGGGGCGGGACAAAGCGAACTACTTTTGGACCAGCTGGTACCAATAGCAATCCTTCTGCGATCGCCGCTTTAACGACATCCACGGAAGTCAGCTCAACATCGGCTTTCAGTTCCATCCCATTAATCAGACCCCAGCCCCGCACTTCGGCAATCAGATTAGGATATTTGAAAGCGATCGCTCTTAAGCCTTTTCTCAGTTGCTCACCCCGCTCCTGCACATTTTGCAGAATGTTTTCCTGCTCTAAAGTCTGACCCACCGTGAGGGCGGCGGCACAGGCAAAGGGATTACCGCCAAAGGTGCTAGCATGGTCACCCGGCTCGAAGAGGTCGCAGAACTTCTTACACATCATTGCGCCAATGGGGATACCACCTGCCAATCCCTTGGCACTGGTAAAGATATCTGGCTCGATACCCACATTCTCATAGCCCCAGTATTTGCCGCTGCGACCCATGCCGACCTGGACTTCATCCAAAATCAGGAGGATGCCAGTCTCATCGCAGATTTTCCGTAGCCGTAGGAAGTACTCTAGTTCTCCTGGACGGACGCCGCCTTCTCCCTGCAAGGGTTCCAACATAATCGCTGCCACCCGTTGGTTCCCTTCATCAAGGTCACCGACCGCATGTTCTATCGCCTTAATATCGTTGTAAGGTACGTAGTGGAACCCAGGCACCAAAGGGCTAAAGTCTTTTTGGTACTTCGGCTGACCCGTAGCGGTAATCGTCGCTAGCGTCCGCCCGTGGAAACTGGCTTGTGCCGTCAAAATCACCGGCTTTTCAATTTCTAATACCTTGTGGGCATACTTGCGCGCTAATTTGATTGCCCCTTCATTTGCCTCTGCTCCAGAGTTGCAGAAAAATACTCTCTCTGCACAGGAATGGTCAATAATCCACTTGGCTAATTCGCCTTGCACAGGGATGTAGTACAGATTAGAAACATGGTGCAGCGTTTGGATTTGCCGGGTCACGGTTTCTACCAAAGCTGGGTGGGCATGTCCCAACGTACAAGTGGCAATTCCAGCGACAAAGTCGAGATATTCACGCCCCTGGGTATCCCAGACAAGGCACCCTTTTCCCCGTTCCAGAGCGATGGGAAAGCGCCCGTAGGTCGTCATTACACTAGCGTCAAAGTCAGCTGGATCATAAGGAGCGGATAC
>DATNQP010000453.1:0-2794 GCA_036703965.1 Leptolyngbyaceae cyanobacterium | reverse complement strand
AGTCATCTGGCATTTTTCGGTTGTAAGACTGAAGGTACCCTTTATGTTGCCATCAAGGCTGTAACTTTGTGCAATAACTGCACTGGTTCTACAGGTTTAGACAAATAACCATCTACTCTCGCACTCAGGTCGTGTTCCTGGTCTTCTGGCAAATTGGAAGTTGTTAAAGCTAGAACTTTGATTTGTTGGGTTGCGGGTGAGTTCCGTAGGTAGTGCGTCATCTCATAACCATCCATCCCCGATAACTGCCAATCTATAATCACAGCCTGGGGCTGGAGCAGTTTAATTTGCTCAATAGCAGTGGAACCATTAATCAACCAGACAACCTGATAGCCTGCCGCTGTGAGGGTTTCGCAAATCGGAGTTGCACTTTCCTCATGGTCTTCCACTAAGACAATGCTTCCTTGAGGTTTGGAACGCTGCCATGGAACTGTCATTCTTTTAGTAGGGGGACTTTGGGCTATTAGTTGGGTTGGTAACCAAACTGTAAAAAAAGAACCCTTACCCAATACAGATTCAACTTCAATTCTTCCCCCATGAAGTTCTACCAGTTGTTTCGTTAGTGCTAAACCCAAACCAGTCCCTTCGTAGTTGCGGTGGTATGAGCTTTCTAGCTGTTGAAACTTTTGAAACAGGAGGGGTAAATGCTCTTGGGCAATGCCGATACCCGTGTCTTCTATTTGAAAAACGGCTACGTTATGCTCTCGCCAAACTCGTAGTGTTATCTTTCCGCCTGCGGGAGTAAATTTAACAGCATTGCCTAGGAGGTTAAAGAGAATTTGCCTAATCCGGCGTTGGTCACCACAAAAGCGATCGCTTTCTAAATCAACTCGGTAATCCATCTCCAAGTCAACTTTTTGAAGGAACGCTTTTTCCTGTAGGGTTCTCAACGTTAGGTGCGTCAGCCGTGAGAGGGAAAACTCGCTGATGTTCAAAACAGCCTTTCCCGCCTCGACTTGAGACAAATCGAGAATATCGTTGATTAGCTCTAAAAGGTGTTCCCCACTCTCCTGGATCGTTTTTAAATAGCGTCGCTGCTTGACTAGAGGTACCGTCCGTGAGCCTCCCTGACCAAAAGACCAACGCAACAGCGTTGCAGACATCCCGATCACACAGGTAAGGGGTGTCCGTAACTCATGACTCATCGCGGCAAGAAATTCACCTTTAGCACGGTTAGCCGCTTGGGCCGCTTGCAGCGCATCCCGAAGTTCTTGCGTGCGCTCAATTACCTGCTGTTCGAGAGTGGTTTTTTGCTGTTGTAGTTGAGCATACAACTGAGCTTGGTAAATGGCGACAGTCAGATGTTCCGCAATCAGACTCAAAAATGTTTTTTCACTGTCTTTCCATTGGCGTTGCTCAAAACACTGGTGAGCAATGAGTAGCCCCCACAGCTCGTTCTGAACGATAATCGGTACTACTAACTTGGCACGTACCTGAGTCTGTCGCAGTAGTTCTAATAAGCAAGGAGAATCCCTATACGCTGTTTCGACATCATCAACGGCAAAAGTCAGCCCTTGGCGGTATTTGTCTCTACAGTTCGGTACATGGAGTGAGCAGTCCTCCTTCTCAATCAAATTCAGCACTGAGGAGATAGCCTCGGAGGCTCTGGCTTCGTAGGTAACACAACCCCAGCGGATTTTAGGGTCTAGGAGGGAGACTTGAGCAGTGGGAGATAAATTTGATAACTCTGTCTTATCTCCTGCGACACAAGTGTCTTGTTGAGTAGCGGCAGAGGCACAACTGAATTCATCAAATTGATAGATTACCAACCGATCTACCTGTAGGAAATATCGCACCTCCTCAACAGCTGTTTTGAGGATGACTGGTAACTCCAGGCTTTGACGGATGTGGGTCGTGACCTGATGGAGTAGTCGCTCCTGTTCTACCTGTTGGCGTAGCGCCTCCTCGACTAAGGGTTGACAGGCAGTAACATGCGAATAATCAAGTGAGTCTGATGATACCGGGTCGCTGGTTCCGCTAGACGAGAAAATTTCAATCAGTGAGAGCGTAAATTCGCTCTGAATTGCGGCATCGTTAGGTTGGAGAGAGGCTTGAGCCTGTTCAAGCACATCCTTCAAAGCAACTGGTTGGTTTTCTAACCTGTGAGCTAACTGAGCAAGGAAAGATGCGATCGCATTTGGCTCAAAGGTCAACCCTACCTGATACAGTATCTGCTTGGCGTCATACCCAACCCACGACTCTGGCTGTTGCCGTTCCCCCAACAGCAGCACACTAAACCGTTCTGACACCAAAACAGTAAACCGATCCGCCTGCTGAACCGGAGCAATTGCCCCAGCGGAAAGTATATCTTCCGTTAGGAATATAGCCTCTTCACCCAGTGTTGAGTTCATCTGCTGCAACAGCACTTGCAGCCGCTCAAATATCGTCAAGGGCAAAATTCGGCTGAATCTTAGATCACCCAATGTAGGCATTACTTTGGTTTATCCTTCAACAGCAACAGCGTTCCACCAGTGACAAATCCCTCACCCCAATTAACCCCCTAATTTAGTTTTGGTATAACCCTTCGTCGATGCTATCCAAGACGTAGTGACCTAGTCGTGATATATTCTTCAATCTTCATGTTTCTCTTTCACCTGTCTTTGCAGACGGGGGATGCCATCTGCTCCAAAGCTAGAGGACAAAACTATGCACCGTATCGCTGCGACACCTGGAGGGTGGAACCCTCAAGCAGAAGGCGTCATTTTTATCGAACAAACACCAGCACCGATCATTTTTCTCACGGCAGCTGACACAGATATTCAGACTCTAGCGGCATCAACCTCTCAGTTGCCAG
>DATNQP010000452.1:0-11842 GCA_036703965.1 Leptolyngbyaceae cyanobacterium | reverse complement strand
GATCGCGGCTTGCTCTCCTAAAATCGAAAACACTGCGTCACAATCACCTGTCCCCCCTTCTCCCTCGGATGGATTTCAGGTCGTTGGCACGGTAGCCGACTTAGACAAAAATGGTCAAATCCTGAACAAGCAATCTTCTGATGCTCCGGTGCTGGTCGTGCGGAATCCAGCTGACTCAAAGACCGTTATGGCTGTTAACGCTATCTGTTCTCACCGGGGTTGTACCCTCGACTGGAAAGCAGACCAGAAGGTTTTTTTGTGTCCCTGCCACAAGGCTAAATTTGCACCTGATGGCAAAGTTCTTCAAGGGCCAGCCAAGAAACCCTTGCCCACTTACGAAGCCAAGCTTGAAGGAGACTCGATTCTGGTGAAAAAAAGTTAAAGTCGATCCGCTTGCCTAAAAAACCCAGATTTTAAGGCAACAATGCTTAACGTCACCATGCGATTGATGCCTCGTTTGATAAAACAGGGGCACAAGCTTGGGCATCAAAATAAGACCATTTTTGCTTTTTGGATTACCTGAGTTGGAGGGTGAGCCTCCCAGAGCGCGAGCATGGCGCTCGTTATTTCGTTATTTATACAGAAAACACGCTCTTAAACGTCTGCCTTAGGATAGAGAAGCTAAATTCCTACATTATAACTTATGTGAATGCACTTAATATTTTGTATTATAAAGTTACGATAAAGATTTTATGAATTTCTTGCAAAAATCTTGTAAAGCCCTCTAGGTTATATTGACAGGGACTTTGCAATTCACCTAATACAGTAAGTCGAAGGGCATAAAGTGTTACTACTTCCCTCTAGGGTTTTTGACAAGAACCTAACACTCAAAAACTTGACCTCTCAACGCTAAGAGGCTAACTGATGTGATGAATCAGATGTTAGGAGTTCAGGGTCAGTCTCCGCCTCGGAACCGACAAAACGATTATTCGAGTCTTTCGGATATCCTCAACCTCTTGAGGCTATCTCAATCCGATACAAGCCTGACCTCAGAATTTAGCCAAGCTTTTGAAATGTGTGAGTTTCAACTTGGCGATCAGCTTGTTAAGTATGATTTACCCTATTCATTAAGAAATTCCGTTCATTATGAACAAGTTGAACCTAGTAATGGTTGGTTTTACATAGTTTGCCAAGGTCGAGTGCGGCTACTGGGCTTAGACGCGGTACAGGGCAGGGAAGTTCCCGCTCTGGTGGTGGAGGCGGGGGAAAGTTTTGGGACAGAAGCTTTATTCTGCAAGAAATCGGAACTAAGAAGTGCGATCGCAGCGAGTTCAGGGCTTGTAGCTCGGATACCGATTGCTGAGCTACAGGGGTGGTTAGAACGGCTGCCCTCTGTGAGAGACTACCTACAGCAACAGGCGATTGAGCGGCAATGTTTGATTTTCTTCAAAACCTCTACAGAGCTGCGATCGCTTCCCAGTCATCAACTGCGGCAACTTTTGCCCTACCTGGTCGAAAAGCGCATTGAGGCTGGCTCGTCTCTAGCTGAGTCAACGCCCTCAAATGCAGGTCGCTTCTGGCTACGCAGTGGTGAAATTTCTAAGGGTGAGTTGCCAACTCCTCCCGACAACGAATCCCAGCCCCAAGCCATAGAACAAAGTTGGGGATACCCAAATTCAACCCCTGTCGATTGGATCGCCCAGACTGATTTAGTGCTTTACCATCTGCCTACAGAACATTGGGAAGCTGCTAAAGTAATTGCTCCAGTTCTGGCAACGGCATCAGGCGATACGGCATCTAGTAACGGAAACCCAAAACCTGCACTTAGGAGCCGCCCTCAGCCCCAACCCCTTCCCCGCGCCGTCAATCGACCGCTTCAGCCTGATGTTGAAGCGAGTCCTGGAAACTCGCCCCTCAACAGTCCCCAGTCTGAACCTAACTCCATCGCTTTTCCGAAACCGGTGAGGCGGATGCGATTGTTCGGGCAACGCACTCCATTCATTCAGCAGCAGAGTACTGCCGATTGTGGTGCCGCTTGCTTAGCAATGATTGGACTGTACTGGGGCAAACGCTTTGGTCTCAATTCTCTGCGGAATCTAGCTGGGGTGGGGCGTGCCGGTGCCTCTCTTAAAGGATTAGCCACAGCAGCAGAAAGCTTAGGCTTTCGAGCCAGTCCCGTGCGGGCTTCTTTGAGCCGCTTAATCGATCAGCCTAACCCCTGGATTGCCCACTGGCAAGGAGACCACTATGTCGTTGTCTATCGGCGCAAGGGTGCTCGCATCCTGATTACTGATCCAGCTGTTGGGAGGCGATCTCTTACCACGGCTGACTTTCACTCCAGCTGGACAGGATACGCCCTACTACTAGACCCTACACAACAGCTGCAAGCAGCCCCAACCGAGAAAAACTCCCTCGATCGCTTCTGGGGTGTACTTTGGCCTTACCGCTCCCTAATCGGCCAAATTATCTTCGCATCTTTGCTGATGCAGGTTTTTGGCTTGATTACCCCTCTGTTTACCCAGATTATTCTCGACCGGGTTGTTGTACACAAAAGCTTAATCACCCTGCACGTCTTCGCCCTAGGATTAGTCCTCTTTGGTATTTGGCGGATTGGTTTGAGCGGCATTCGCCAATACCTGCTGGACTATTTGGCTAATCGGTTAGACCTCACGCTCATCAGTGGCTTTATTAGCCATACTCTGACCTTACCCCTGACGTTTTTTGAATCGCGTCATGTGGGGGACATTATTACGCGCGTACAGGAAAACCAGAAAATTCAACGGTTTCTGACGCGCCAAGCTGTAACCGCTTGGTTAGATGCCTCAATGGCAGTTGTCTATTTAGGGCTAATGGCCTACTACAACTGGCATCTAACTCTACTGGTTCTAGCGCTTATTCCCCCCATCGTGATTTTGACAGTCGTGGCGAGTCCATTCCTCAGGGGAGTGTCACGGGAAATCTTTAACGAGGAAGCGGGGCAAAATTCCTCCCTCGTGGAAATGATGAACGGTGTTGCCACGGTAAAAGCGGCAGCAGCAGAGCGAGAGTTGCGCTGGCGTTGGGAAGACCGTTTAACCAGCACGCTAAATGCGCGATTTCGGGGTCAAAAATTGGGCAATGGCCTGCAAGTGACCGGGGGATTGATTAATACGTTGGGTAGCACGGCATTGCTTTGGTATGGGGCGACACTGGTAATTCAGGATCAGCTCACGATCGGTCAGTTTGTGGCGTTTAATATGCTGATCGGGAATGTAATTAACCCCGTGCTGGCGCTAGTGAATCTTTGGGATGAACTCCAAGAAGTGATGGTTTCTGTGGAGCGCCTCAATGATGTCTTTGCCGCTCAGCCAGAGGAAAGTCCCCAGAAACCGATGCTTGCTCTGCCTCAGCTGCGGGGTGAGGTGCAGTTTGAGAATGTTACGTTCCGCTACAATCCGGAGCAGGAGCGCAACACGCTGCAAAACATTTCCTTCGGGGTAAAGGCTGGGCAAACTATTGCGATTGTCGGTCGCAGTGGGTCGGGTAAGAGTACGTTGGTCAGTTTGCTACAGGGTTTATATCACCCTACCAGTGGTCGAATCTGTGTAGATGGGCACGATATCCGACACGCTTCGCCCCAGTCTTTTCGGAGTCAGTTGGGTGTGGTGCCGCAGGAGTGTTTTCTCTTTTCCGGAACTATTTTAGAAAATATCACCCTGTACGCCGGTGAGTTCACACTGGAGCAAGTGGTTGAAGTCGCTAAACTGGCAGAAGCCCACGCTTTTATTCAAGATTTGCCCTTGGGATACAACACCAAAGTTGGGGAACGGGGGACGAATCTCTCTGGCGGACAACGGCAACGAATTGCGATCGCTCGTGCTCTTTTGGGCGATCCCCGAATTATGATTCTGGATGAGGCAACAAGTTCCCTAGATACCGACTCAGAGCGACGATTTCAGCAAAATCTAGCCCGAATCAGTCGCGATCGCACCACGTTTATCATTGCCCATCGCCTCTCAACTGTTCGACACGCCGATTGCATCCTGGTGCTAGACCGAGGCATCTTGGTTGAACGCGGCACTCATGCTGAACTGATTGCGCTTCAAGGTCTTTACTACCACCTGGCACAACAGCAGCTCGATCTTTAAATCAGTTTTGTGACCTTTGCCACCTGAGTTCGACGTAACGCTGGAAGCCTTATCCTACTGTGGTCACTCGTAGCTGTATCCCCCATGCTTTCGTTACTCCACCTCTTATATCGAACTCACGTTTCTCAGGTCGAGTGTAAATCCTTGTAACAAAAATCGACTTTTTGCATAAAAAGACCGGGTCTAGAGGTGATAGCTCATAGAGGTTTGTAATTTGCAGTTGTTCAACTTTTGAGCAATAGCACAGTAAATTACTGTGAAGTTTTTGATTCAGGTTCTCTACTATGTAATTCAGGTTCTTGACTATGCCCAAACAAATTGAACCGATTCTTACCCCCCCGGAAGGCGTTCTTCTCAATTCATCTTCCGAGGCAGCCTCTATCTATGGGGGTGTAGCTGTAGGCGCACGACCTGCCGTACCTGTACATGCCCTTCCAGAGACAACCGCTAATTCCCAAGCTAACTGGACATCTGCCCCTCCCCCAACAGCTCCTTCTAATACTGCGAACTGGTCTACATCTTTGCAGACAGTGCTGGACCAGCCAGCTTCGACCCTCCCTCGGAAATTGATATTGGGTGGGATGGTTTTCTGTATGGCATTTTGTGCTTGGGCAACATTTGGGCGGATTGATGAAGTGGGTCATGCCAGGGGTCAGTTAGTACCTAAAGGAGAGGTTTATAAAATTCACCCCCTTGAGTCAGGCAAGATTGCCGCTATTCATGTGAAAGAAGGGCAATCGGTTAAAGCTGGGGAAGAGTTAGTTGAACTCGATCGGGAAATTGCCGCTACTGAAGTAGAGCGTTTACAGCAAATGCTGCTCACCGACCAAATCCAACTCACCCAGATGCAAGCCATCGTTGACAAAACTCGCCTGGAAGCTCAGACTCGTGTTGAAATTGCCAAGGCAGACACACAAGCGGCTATGGCAGCGATCGATCAGATTAATGCCAAGGCAGCTGCCACACAAAAGCAGTTGACTGAACTTCGGGCGGCGGCGGCAGCTAATGAGGACAGAGTAAAAAGGCTAAAACCTCTCTCCGGTACAACTCAAGAACTGCGTAAGAAACTAGAGGCTGATGTTGCTGCGGCTGTTGAGGAAGTGGAAAGGCTCAAACCTCTGGTGGAAGCGGGTGCGATCTCCAAAAAATATCTGTTGGATGCACAGCAAGTCTTGCGCGATCGCCAGAGTGCCATTACCAAAAACCAATTGGACGAGGTCACGATCACCAATGAACGGCAGTTTGAAGCTGAGCAAGCCTTGCGTGCTCGCACTTCGGCCATTGCCGAAAATCAAGGCGAACTACCGCAGACTCTAGCACAAGCAGAGCAACTCCGGGCAGAGCTTCTCCATAAACAAGCCGAGGGGCGCAGAACTCAGATAGAGGCACAACAGAAAATTCAGCAATTGGAAGTAGAAAAGACTCAGCTCAAAGCCAAAATTGCTGAAAACCAAAATCTGCTGGCTGCTGCTAAGGCAAAGCTAAAACAGAGATTCCTCTATGCGCCAGTTGATGGCGTGGTGTCATCCTTCAATATCGCTAATATCGGCGAAGTCGTTCAACCCGGACAAACTATTGCCGAAATCGCTCCTCAGAACGCGCCGCTTGTTCTATCGGCTAGTCTACCCAATCAAGAGGCAGGCTTTGTTAAGACAGGAATGCCTGTTCAAGTCAAATTGGACGCTTACCCCTATCAAGATTACGGTGTCGTCACTGGGAAGGTAGTTTCTATCTCTCCCGATGCTAAACCTGATGAGCGACTGGGCGCAGTCTATCGAGTAGAAGTGGCGCTCCAGCGCAACTACGTTTCTGCGAATCATCAAACTGTCCGCTTTAAGGCTGGTGAAACCGCCGCCGCAGACATCATCATCCGTCGTCGCCGCATTGCCGATATCTTGCTAGACCCGATCCGCCAACTGCAAAAAGGCGGCATCGATTTATAGAACCTTACTGAGCCAGAAGCAACACCGCATCACATAGGCGATTACACGTTAGTCCAAATCAGAATCACCATGACTCAGCAAATCCCCTGTTCTAATACCAGCCCTAATAAAACAATTAATCAGGAGCAACTTACTAATATCATCGAAGCCATCCTTGCAGGAAAGTATTCTTGGGCTTGTTTTTTGCTCCTGCGTTGTACTGGCTACAACCCCCTAAATTACATCCCGTACCGAACATACAACCGATTGGTAAAAGAAAACTCTCAAATTGATATTCTCAGGGGACGTGAAACAAATAATATAAAACCAGATAACCAACGATTTGAAACCCGGTATAATGGCACACCTTCACGGCAGTACTCAAGCAAGATTACTGATCTTGATTATCTAGAAGCCGTTAACGAACAACACGCACAGATACGAGGTGGCAATTTAGATCACTGGTTAGAATCCGATTCACTCAAAATTGAGTGGGTGCTACCTAAGGATCAAGGGTTTTCTGGTTGGAACTAGTGAGGCTTTTAAGGATTGTAACGAAAACCCTCACTGGAATCATTAATAATGTATTAAATCAAAATCTGCCTAGTTCTTTAACGCTAAAGAACTAGGCAGATTTTTTTCTTCTAAACTTATAAAACTGACGGGGTGACCACCCCATCAGAAGCTATGCATATACGGATTAGGATACGGATTAGGACAACTCTTGGTAAAAAAATGTGGCACTGGTTTCCTAAAACCCGGTGAACAGCTTGTTTCCTCAATAGCTCTGGGTTACAGATCCTGAAAGGTTAAAACAGCTCAAAGCCTAACTAGCGAAGGCACGAGAGCTAGCGCTAGAGAAGGAGTAAGGGAAATTTCTGGGCAAGAAGGGGAAGGGGAAGGGGAAGGTGATCTCGGTGAGAGAGGTAAATGAAGTAGTACTGACAGAGAAGGAGGCTTGATTTGTACCAGATGCACTTGCACTTGCAACTGCCCCTGATACACTTGCGACCCCACCTTCAACTCGGTTTTCTTCGCCAACGACTTCCAGATACTCTAGATCAGAAATAATCATGAATTACTCCCTTAAAGTTTATTAATGTTTGTTGGATTGTCCCAAGCAAATATCTAGATTTGATTGTTAGCAATAATTATAGTGGTACCCTTAAAAGCGTGTTGCCATTTTGGCAGATTTTTTGGCTAGGCTAGAACTTTGAAAGGTTGAGACTACAGAAAGTATAAATTTCTTAATGTTTTTTTGTAAATATAAAGCTAAATAGCACCTATTTCTTAGAATGGAATAATCTGCCAAAATGGCAACACGATGCTAGTTGTGCTGAGTATAGTGTTACTAACAATCAAATGTTAGATATTTGATTGGGACAACCTAAAAAACTTATCAAACTTTAAGGAAGTAATTCCATGATTATCTCTGATTTAGAGCATCTAGAAGTCGTTGGCGAAGAAAGCCGAATTGAAGGTGGGGTTCAATTAGTATCAAGTTCATCGGCGTCTTCAAGTGGAGCGGCTACTGATGGCAGAGTTTTCACTAGTAACAGTAGTTCTTCAAGTGCCTCTCAGCAGCCTTTCCTCACATTCGGATTTTTTGGACCAATCGTTGTGGGAACCACAACTCGGACCTCAGCTTCCGGTTCTGCTAATGGCTCTACCTCGCCCTTCTTCTTCTAATCACAACTAAGGAACAATCAAATCCAGATATTTGATTGTGACAATCTAACAAACTTATCAAACTTTAAGGAAGTAATTCAATGATTATCTCTGATCTAGAGCATCTAGAAGTCGTTGGCGAAGAAAACCGAATTGAAGGTGGGGTTCAATTAGTATCAGGTTCATCGGCGTCTTCAAGTGGAGCGGCTACTGATGGCAGAGTCTCTACTAGTAACAGTAGTTTTTCAAGTGCCTCTCAGCAGCCTTTCGTCATCTTCGGTCGATTTGGACCAATCGTTGTGGGAACCACAACTCAGACCTCGGCTGACGCTTTTTCTTCTGGCTCTACTTCACGCTTCTAATCACAACCAAGGAACAATCAAATCCAGATATTTGATTGTGACAATCTAACAAACTTATCAAACTTTAAGGGAGTAATTCCATGATTATCTCTGATTTAGAGCATCTAGAAGTCGTTGGCGAAGAAAACCGAATTGAAGGTGGGGTTCAATTAGTATCAGGTTCATCGGCGTCTTCAAGTGGAGCGGCTACTGATGGCAGAGTCTCCACTGGTAACAGTAGTTTTTCAAGTGCCTCTCAGCAGCCTTTCGTCATCTTCGGTCGATTTGGACCAATCGTTGTAGGAACCACAACTCAGACCTCGGCTGAGGCTTTTTCTTCTGGCTCTACTTCACGCTTCTAATCACAACGAAGGAACAATCAAATCCAAATATTTGATTGAGACAATCTAACAAACTTATCAAACTTTAAGGGAGTAACTCCATGATTATCTGTGATCTAGAGCATCTAGAAGTCGTTGGCGAAGAAAACCGAATTGAAGGTGGGGTTCAATTAGTATCAGCTTCATCGGCGTCTTCAAGTGGAGCGGCTACTGATGGCAGAGTTTTCACTAGTAACGGTAGTTCTTCAAGTGCCTCTCAGCAGCCTTTCCTCACATTCGGATTTTTTGGGCCAATCGTTGTGGGAACCACAACTCAGACCTCGGCTAACGCTTCTGCTTCTGGCTCTACTTTTCGCTTCTAATCGCAACTAAGAAAGTCCTGAATGCTTCTGAAGTCACGGCTTATTGAGAAAATTATCAAATAAGCCCAGAGCTTATTAAGAATAAGCTGAACTTATTGACAAGATAAAAATGGCATTTTTGGTCAAAAATGCCATTTTTATTCAAATATATTTTTCCTAGCTAAAGGTAGGAACTTTTAATTACTTCAAATGATTAATATTTCTAATACATCTGCGGAGCAGGATGAAGTTGTTAATTTCTTGAAAAGAGAGATACAGTTAAAGGAAGTATATCAGAGAATTTTATATCAAAGAGTTATCAATCAAGCAGCTCAAGAAAGAGGCTTAACAGTCACGCCAGAAGAAATTCAAGCGGATGCAAACCAATTGCGTCGTGAGAAGCGTTTGGAAAAAGCTTCTGATACACTAGCATGGTTAGCCGATCAGATGATCACTGCGGATGATTGGGAAGCAGGAATTTGCGATCGCTTGATTACTAAAAAATTAGCTCAGTTTCTATTTGCCAAAGAAGCAGAAAAGTTTTTTGCTCAAAACAAACTTGATTTTGACCAGATATTACTTTATCAAATTATTGTTCCTTATGAAAGACTCGCCCACGAAATCTTCTATCAAATTGAAGAACAGGAAATCAGTTTTTATGAGGCAGCTCATCTTTATGACATTGATGAGAGGCGCAGGCAGCAGTGCGGTTATGAAGGCAAGCTGTATCGCTGGAGTTTGAAGCCAGATATTGCCGCCGTTGTATTTAGTGCTCAAATAGGAGAGGTAATTGGTCCACTGGCAACGGAGCAAGGCTATCATCTGTTACTGGTTGAAGAATTTATTCCAGCTGAATTAACGCCTGAACGGTATCAAGATATCATTGATCGGATGTTTAAGGACTGGCTAACCAGTGAGCTAAACTATATGCTTCATAGCCAGACAGCTTGAAAAAGCTGCCTTTATGGCGATTGAGGGTTGGGAGATTTTATAAATTTATTAGCGTAAGGCTTAGGCATTGATTATGATCCATTCTAGAGTCTTAATCCAACGGATAGTATCCCCTGATGGGCGCATCGAGGCATTCGCTAAGAGTGTAGTGATCGCATCGGGAGATTGTGCGATCGCAAGCCATCAATCCGTCATAGTTAAAATTTCTTCTGGCAATCTTTCTAGCAGTAGCTCAACATCTAGCTCTGCCTCCAGCGTTAAGTAATTTAAAGCTAAGTTATTGCACATTTAACTGGCAATACAAATCTAGCATTTAAAGGTTAAGGGTGAAAGGTAAATGGGGACTACCCTTCACCCTTAACCTTCTATTTCAGTCTAATTTATGAGCCAGTTTTTACCTCAATCCAAAGGCTTTACGTTTGGCTCCAAACCAAATACCCATCGAGCCTAAGAACCCTACTAAACCGGCTGTACTCGAAGGCTCAGGAACTGGAACGCTGGTAACGCTTGAACGATTTGTCGTAACGGCTAGTAAAGTTAAATTTGTTGGAGTTGTGAAAAGACGCTGAAGCGATCCCTCAACAGAGACATTGGCAGATTCTTGCGTACCTCCAAAAGAGGTACTTATTGAACTATTAGTTAAGCTTATATTTCCATTTATTTGAGGTTCTAGGTAATCATCATTTCCTGGAGTTGTTAAGTTGCTAAAGAGACCAAAAGCATCGTAAACAGTCTGAGTAGGACTATCAATTAATAAGAAATATAGAGTTGTAAGAGCATTTGCACTTTCTGCTTGGGGAATATCAATTGATGTTTGTACGAACAGAGAAGCTGAGAAATCAAAAGTAAAATAGGTGTTAGGTTCTTCTATGAAGAAACTGCCAAGGACTTGAGACATACTGTCAGCAATTCCTTGGTAGATTTCCCCCTCCCCAAAGGTTAGATTAGCAGCAGAAGCAGATGCATCAACTATAAAACTTGCCACGGCTTGAGCCTCTGCTGTCGTTGAGCCAAGATCTGCGGTTGCGAAAGTATTAGTATCAGTTAAAGTTTCAACGTTCTCAGGAATTTGATTAATGTTATAGATCTGTAATTGTCCTCCAGAGGAGGATAGAGTAGCAGCAAGAGTAGGTGAGCTAGCGAAGACGGAGCCAGTTACTACAGGAGTAACGCAGCAGAGTAAATACTTAGCAAGTCTTACCTTCAGTTTCATAGAGCACCTAGCTAGTTTGAGAGATTATTACCGTTTCAGTTCCAAAAGTAAAGAGTGTCAGGCTTAATAAACAGGCGAGAAAAATTCATGGATTCCTGTAGCCAAAGCAAACTCAAATAAACTCTTGTCGTAGAATAATCCTAAGCCGAGGCTGCTCAATTAACTATAAAGCAATAGTAATGATACAGAGAATTTGTTTAAAGTTTTCATAAACTTCCCTGCCTTACTACGCGAGGCTAAACATGAGAGCTTTTTAGACTAGGTAGGTAAGCAGAAATCACTACTGTTATGTAAATAATTGTAAAGCATCACCAAACCAAATGCTTGATAAATTAAGTATTTTACAAAAGCTTACATAGTTAGATTTAATAGTGTTTATCTGCTTAGTTTGCAGACACGCCCTAGCTTAGCGGCAGATTAATTTCCCTCTGTCCTGTAAATGTTTGATACTCAAGCTGTGGGTATAGCCCATCCTTAACCCTTACTAACTAAAAAGCTCCAGTCGATGGACAAAATCTATCGTAAACTCCTACCGATGCGGCGATGGAATCGGAATAGACGGTTTGATATTGTGAGCAATAGACGGTTCGACGTTGTGAGAAAAGGTGTATCACACTCTCATTGGCGCGACCCTTACCATTTGCTGCTCACTCTTGGCTGGTCTAAATTCTTTGGGCTAACTGTGGCTGCCTATGTAGCTGCTAACACCCTATTTGCACTTTTGTACCTAGCGGGAGGAGATTGCATCGAGAATGCCCGCCCTGGCTCTTTTGCTGATGCTTTCTTCTTCAGTGTTCAGACGATGGCTTCTATCGGCTACGGTGCAATGTATCCACGCACCGACTATGCAAATGTGCTGGTCGTGATTGAAGCCCTCGCAGGTTTAATGGGGCTAGCCATGGGTACTGGGCTGATGTTTGCCCGCTTCTCCCGCCCTACAGCGAAAGTTCTTTTCAGTCGTGTGGCTGTCATTACTTCTGTTAATGGTATCCCCACTT
>DATNQP010000451.1:0-5458 GCA_036703965.1 Leptolyngbyaceae cyanobacterium | reverse complement strand
TGGCTACTTGCAGGGGCTAATTTAACGGCAACTACCTAAAAGCCTGATTTTAACGTTAAAACTGACTGGGTTCACTGCTCTGGAAAACTGCTGGAAAAGCTAGTACCAAAGAGGCATTGGGAATTTTCGGAGATGTCTATTGAACTTGCTGTGCTAGAGCGATTAACCTAGACCAGCTCGGCAGAAATAACCCACTAGCCTAGAAAGGGGTGAAAACTGGCGTAAACTGCCAATAGTCAAGCATCAAAAAACAAGCAAGTTGGCAACTTGAGTCCATGTCCAGTCCCCAAGCCGAAAAAATTATCCTCTCCCACAGACAACAAACCCTACTTAAACAGATTGTGCGACGCACCACAAACCCTTACCGCCTCGTAAGACGAGCCAGTTGATTTTATAGCTGCTGCCGGAGTAAGTAACACTCAGCTCAATCGAGAGTTGCTTTCTCGTGCGGGGTCAAGTGCACTTGTGCCGAGAACGATGGCTAGCAGCTAGCTCTCAACTAGCAACTGTAGAACCAGAAAACAGCAGCGATCGGGAGTTGATGGCGTTAATAATGAGAGTCTTGAGCGATCGCTCCCGTCCTGGAACAACCAATTACTTCAGCACAGAGCAACAGAAAATTCTTGACTTTATTGCCTACTACAATCGCACCTTTGCTCAACCCTTTCATGGAAGTTTGAGGGCTTTTCAGATGAGATCTAGGCTGGTGGGTTATTTTTGCTGAGCTGGTCTAGTTAGCGATCACTTCCAAAATCAGGGATTAGGCACGGAGTTACTACGGTGTCGGCTGCAAGTGGGTCGCGATGAGAAAGTAGACTCGGATCACCGCTGAGATTTTACCTGACAACCATGTGATGCAGCACTTGTGTAAGAAACTCGGCTTCAGCCTTGAACGGGAAAGCGATGTGGTGAGAGCTATTTATGACAACTTAGAGGCGCAGTGAGATTAAGTCCATTAGCTGACATCTTGCACCATTCTCAACAAGACCTGAAGATTCAGTATAACATTATAAGAAATTCGTGAGAACAAGAGCAAGAACATCATGAAACGAAGAGATTTTATAAAAATAATTCCAGCTGGCTCTAGCCTCCCTCTTTTTATCAATGTCCTCAATGTATACAGTGGTACGGCTGAAAAACTCATTCAGCCACCTTTTAATCTTAGTGACGATTTACTGAAACGAAATTATCTAAATTATTTAGAATGGACTGAACCACTTGCATTAAAGTTGGCACTAGTGGAACAGGAGTCTCAAGCAAAACATATAGTTAAGTTAGCCCTAAATGTCGATCTCAAGCTAGGAGCAAGACTGGTTGGAGAAGTAAAACCAGAGCTTCAAGAGCCGATGGTAGAATTAGTGTCTGAACTGAACACTCCTTTACTCCTCAAGACTGAATTGTTGGGGAGTACACGCTCTTTTCACGCACTTCCGAAGTTGCTACCAGAGTTGGAGAATAAAAACTCCTCTATCCGTAGTAGCACAGCTGAAGCATTAGGAAGAATTGGTAATGAGACAGCGATTCCTGGTTTGTTGAAAGTTTTGTCGTTAGACGACAACATTGATGTTTGTGCAAAAGCTGCTGAGGCATTAGGAAGAATCGGTAATGAGACAGCCGTTCCCGGTTTATTGAAAGTTTTGTCGTTAGACGACAACATAGAAGAAAACATTGATGTTGTTGCTAAAGCTACTGAAGCCCTAGGAGAAATTGGTGGTGATGCAGCTATATTAGGTTTGATAGAAGCGCACAAAAATGCTTACTTCTTTGAACATCTATTCTTTGAGGCATTGACAAAACATGGAATAAAGGTAAAACCACCCATTCCAAAGATTCGTAGAATTAAGTTGATGGAAGCCTATGACCATCACGATATTCCATCTTTGCTCAATCGTTTAGAGAGTAAAGATTCTTCTAATCGTTATGAGGCGGTTAGAACATTAGAAACCGTATATGAAAGATTAAGCAATAATAATTATCTTTTTAATAATCAGGATAATAAGGAAGTAGCTTTATGTTTGATTAAAGTATTAGAGGATGAAAGCACTGAGATTCAAAGGTTGGCTGTTAAAACTTTAGGTATCATCGGTAGTGAGCCAGGAATTTCAGGACTTGTTAATGCCTTAAAGAGTGAGAGTTTTTCAGCCCATAAGGAAGCTGCTGAAGTGTTAGGTAAAATTGGTATGCCTGAGTTACTATCTGAGCTTTGGCAATTGGAACTAACAAGTGAGAGAAGTAGTGTAAGCGCTGCTATTGAAGGGATTCAGAAGCGGTGTGGGTTCTATAATTTTAAGTTACATAGCAACCTCCAGTACATTTAAATAATAGGAGGGAGCCAATTTAGGGGAAGTAGGGGGAGTGAAAGTTACTTCTTTGAATGAAACTTAGTATCACGAACCAAATTTGACAAGTTTGATTGAAGACTAGTCCAATGTGGCGGAAATAACTGACTAGCTAACATATTCCTTTCTCTCCTGCTCCTTTGCTTCGATGTAGAAACTGGTCACAAACTTTTGCCGAGATGCACTAGTGTCCGTTTTTTAGGGAATGTTTTGGGGCATAATGGCGAATATCCATTCCCTAAGAAGCGATGTCCAAGACCACTCCCCTCCAAGATCTAGCGCAACAACTGGATGCACTTAGCTGGAATGACCTACTTGAAGCCCAGTCAATCATTGACGCACTGATTGAATTAAAATCCCCGCCGCTTATGGAGGAGCAACAGCCCTCTGTCACCAGTTCCACCACAAGCACGGGTAGCAGAGGTCACATCGAACTTAAGACAATTCCCGACACGAAACGGGGGAAATCTTACGGGCCTTACCGCTATCTGCGGTACTGGTCTGGGGGAAAGCTGAGATCAACATATCTGGGGAAAGTAGCGGAGTCTGAGTAGGCGTTACAGTACCAAAAAAGACCATTTTTTCGTACATCAACCCACTCCGTCCAAAAATTGTTTCTCAGCCCCTGGCGGTGTACCAAAAAAACGTCACGTTATTTATGTCCACAAAACTTCTTCTCAAGACGTATTTGGTACAATAGCCGGCTCATGCGTTCTTGTTTCAGTTCTAGAGATTGTCGATATTTCAGATCAGCGCTTTTGTATTGTTTTGCATTTTAGCCAAGTAATGATGTTGGATGTCGCCAACTGCCGCTTCCCCAATATGCAGCTCAACCAAACGGTTGCCCCCAGCACTGCCAGTTCTCCTTGTTGAATGGCGTGCGCCATCTCTTGATCAGACTCAACTCTAAATCTAGCCTTGCTGTCCGAGCTGAGGGCGTATCGAACCAGAATGCAATTGATACAGCTCTTTCCAGCCCATACTTATGATGCAGGTCGTGATACTTCTCCACATATCTTTTGCAATCGTGTACTCCTTTCCAGCGCTGGTTTGATTGGCAGCTCTCGCCAATATACAGCAGGATTGGCAGATGAGTATCAACCACAAAGTAAATGCAGGGGTAGCCTGGTGAATCAGCAGGCATCCTCCAGAAGTGCATTGTGTTGAATTATTAGGCTGAATGGGTCTATATCCTCAGGAGCGCAGTGCGCTAGCGCCAGGTCAAACAATGAGGTTTGTTGTGGAGATCTGCTCTCCCCAATATGCTTCTGGTAATTGAATATTCGAGCTTTCCACTGCATAAGTGCATCGGCATCCATTAGCAATTGCTCTTGCCTGCCAGTGGTTCTGAAGGTAGCGTTATTGAAAAGGTCGAGCTGTTCGTGTGCCAGAAGTAGCCTCCTCAATCAGCCTTTCTATTTTTTCACAGACTGTATAAGAGCCGAGCAGAAAGCAGTTATCAGTAGCCTCAACAAAGGCTAAAATATTGTCTGCTCAATCCTCTTCCTTCTTCTAGATGACAGCATCGGTCAAGATTCAGCCAACTGGCTTCAGCGTACAGTATCCCAAAACGCCTTGGCGGGTAATCTTTGTTGAGGATGCGACTGGCAAGTTTTACTTTCGCCTGTGCGGTAAGGATTTTCGCTTTGAGCCACGAGATCGACATCGTTATCCCAACTACGACGTTGCTAGACGCGCGGCTTACTGTTTTTTGGAGTTGATGAAGCGGTTGGAACGTTCGAGGATGAAACTGAACGTTCTCTCAGAGATAGGTATTCTGAAATTCCCGCAAGAAAACTATTATTCTCACGAGCTTTGGTTGTTAATAGATCGCGATCGCTACACCTGGGAGACGCTGACAGCCAATGGTTACATCAGGTCGCCCTATTGGTACAAAAACCCTGATACGGCTCTGACCAAAGGCAGGGTATATATCGAGCGAGAACTGGCTGTTGTTCAAATCATCAATGTGGTCGGATGGGTGTGACTCATCGTATCTGCCATAGATAACCCTATCAGTAAGAAGGTCAGCTTCTTCCCGTTGGATTGCTAGAGTTCTAAAGCGGTACTACGCTTCTTAGGCTTACCATAGGCTTGAAGGTTGGGTGTGACACAAGGGGGTGTAGACGCTGTCTTGGCTTGTTCTTTAACAACGAGTAATTCAGCATCACGGTCTGACTCATAGGTCACGCCTCGGTACTTCATTAGACCTGGGAAGGTATATGCTTTTCCCAACTTGGTTCCAGAGAAGGTGATTCCATCCATGGAGTAGGTCAGTCCTTGAACCCTACCTGTGGATTGGAAGTGGACTTGAGCTTTTACTCCTTTCCCTTTAAGTTTTTGGATAAGTTCAGGCAGTGTTGGGTTGTCAAGGGCAGCTACGTCAATGGCTTTTTGCAACTGAGTCTTTACGGGTTTACTAGCGCTTTGCTCTCGCAAGGCTTTCTTGAGGTGCCCAGTGCTGGGTGCCGTTCGGTCATACTCCCAGCTGGGTTGAACCTGGATAAGCCCAAACTCCTTCTCAAGCTCTCGGATTGCCATTTCAGAGCGCCTGTAGTCTCTCCAATCCCTGACCACCTTGTAGTCAGTAATTTTGACTCGGTTGGCGACAATGTGAAAGTGAGGGCGTGGTTTGCCGTCTTCGGTTTGGGTGTCCGCGTGTCTGACTAGTACCCACTGACACTCGGCAAATCCGATTTTATCCATGTAGGCAATAGCAAAATCCAGGGCTTTCAAATCTGATAGTTCTTCTTCTGGGCTGGGACTGAGGCTGATGTGTGCCACGGGTCGTTGAACTCTACGGTTGTGAGAGGCGATCGCCCGGAACTCAGATGCCAATGCTCTTGGAGTTGAGCTAGTCATATTGCCACCAATATACTGGGCTTCTGGCTTCTCAAACACATACCGGAGAACACCACCAAAGCCATTACCTTTAACTGTTTTCCCGATCATGTGAGCCTAGAAACTCTCGCTGAAGTTCTTTAACCACTTTTTCGACTTCCTGCACAACAGCCAGACTTTCATCAACATTGGGGATAAACTGCCCAGAAGCTACGCTCGTGTTCATCGCTCTTTGAAGTTGGTTGAGGTTCACGCCAATTCGCCCTAACTCCACAGCC
>DATNQP010000450.1:0-4671 GCA_036703965.1 Leptolyngbyaceae cyanobacterium | reverse complement strand
CCAACTTGATTTTGATGGATGTGCATTTACGAGGGGATTATACAGGATTTGATTTGTTAGCAGCCCTACGTCGGGAGCCAGAGACGAAGAATCTGAAAGTGGTGATGGTGACGGCAATGGCAATGGCAGGCGATCGCGAACGCTGTCTAGAAGCAGGTGCTGATGACTATCTCAGCAAGCCAATTGGTATTGCTCAGCTAGAAGCAATCTTAATGCGATACCTCACTTAGGAGGAATGGCACTGACTTCCTTTTTTCGCTTAAGTTTTCAGTCGTAGAGACGTTCCGCCGGAACGTCTCTACAAGATTAGACCTCTTGCATGAATCCAGAAGTGCCCCCTCGCATCCACGCCAGCTGCTCCACTTGGGGAGACCCCAAGACCGCACTGGCTCCCAATTTTGGGGGACTTTAAATTCTTGTTCCCCCCAAAATTTGGCGGCTAGGGGGGCGAGAGTTTGATTTGTGCAAGAAGTCTATTGTGAAGGTTGTTGAAAAAGGAGCTATTAAACCCGGATTTAGTATGACATTGCACTTAGGAGAGATGACTATTAGGTCAAGCATTAGCCAATCATTAAAGGAATTGTTGAAAGCCGTTGACTAGGGCCCTGACAAACCCACCATGAATCTCTTCAAGACACTATCACTGAGATGGAAGTATTTTCTAGGCTCACTCTTTTATGCGAGCTACGCCCCCAAGGCATACCTCTACTCGCGCAAACGCGATCGCTTAGAAAGTCAGATTCCCGTCCCCTCTACTGAGGACTTATTTGTCAACCCAGGCAAACTCCTCAAAGCCGAGCCTACAGCAAAAGGCGCTCACTTCTACTTCGAGAAAGCAGAACTTGAAATCTCAATTCTCGCTCCTGATTTAGTCCAAGTTGACTGGTTCCCTGGCATTCCTCCCGTTCCTTATGCAATCTCCAAGCAAGATTGGCAAGAGGTAGAAACGGAGTTGGAGGAAACTGCTGAAGGTTGGACTGTATCGAGCAAGACTCCTGCCGAGCAAGCTTCAACAGCCCTTAAGGTGATCATTAGCGTAGATGGTAGCCTCAAATTCTACGATTCTACTGGGCAAACGCTACGGGAAGAACTACCTCCACAGCGATCGCGCCAGGGATGGACTCATCAAGCACGACTGCGAGAAGAAGAACATATATACGGTTTAGGAGAACGGGCAGCACCGCTAAACCTGCGTGCCGCTAGGGAGGTGACGGAGAAAGGAGAAGTTACCGATCAAGTTAAAACCTTCCGGATGTGGAACTACGATGCGGCTGGCATGTATGGTCCGGGAGCCGACCCGATGTATATCTGTATTCCCGTCTATTTGGGTCTTCACTCCTCTGGAAGTTACCTGATTTTCTATGAGAATTCTTTTGAAGCTAATTTCACATTTGGGGATGTAGCTACAGCTGCTTTTGAGGGGGGAGCGCTGCGCTACTACGTGACGGCTGGCTCACCCGCTCAATTGCTAGAGCGCTATACAGAATTGACAGGACGCTCCCCGCTACCCCCTCGTTGGGCTTTCAACGCCCCTTCATTGTCTCCCGTGCCGGTTGGGCGGGGCTTCAACGGTATGCTTGGACTTGGACTGGCGATATTGAGTGTACCTGGGCGGCATTGCGCCTTACTGTAGCAACGGTAGTAGGCTTAGGGCTTTCGGGAATTCCTTATAGTGGTCCAGATATCGGCGGCTTCCAGGGAAACCCATCGGCTGAACTTTACCTACGCTGGTTTCAGATGTCCACCTTTCTCACGTTCTGCCGCACCCACTCCTCCAATAACGTTGAGCATCGCACACCCTGGACCTACGGCGAACCTGTCTTAAGCATTATTCGGCAATTTTTGCAACTACGGTATCGACTGCTTCCCTACTTTTACACCTTGGCTTGGGAAGCAAGCCAGAAAGGTTATCCCCCGGTTCGTCCAGTATTCTGGTCTAACACTGATGACCCCGCTCTCTGGGGTGTAGACGATGCCTTCTTTTTGGGCGATGCGCTACTGGTATGTCCGATTTTCGAGGAGGGTGCGCGTGAAGCGGAGCTAGCCACGCCAGTGGCATCGCGTACTGCTATCCTCCCTAAAGGACATTGGTATCGATTCTGGGATGATGCCGTCATGGAGGGAGCAAAACAGGTCAGTCTTGATGCGCCTCTAGAGATGATTCCACTGTTAGTAAGGGCAGGAAGTATACTCCCGATGGCGGCGGACGAGAAATTGATTCTCCACCTCTACCCACCTATAGAGGGAAGCAGTGAAGGACACCTGTACAGTGATGCGGGAGACGGGTATGGAGAATGGCGCATCGATCAGTTCCGGATGGTGCGTGATGAGAATGGGTTGGAACTAACCTGGGAACAGCAGGGAGAGTATGCGTTCCCTTACAAAAGTGTCCAAGTGCATCTCCACGGCTTCGAGCTACAACAAGCTTGGGTAGATGGTACAGAAGTTGATTTTCAGGGAAATTATATCGAGTGCGCTCAATTTGCTTTGATACATATAAATTGGGCAGTGTCAACCGATACTTTAGTCGGGGGAGAAGCCAAAAACCCTTAAGATACAAGGGGTAGTGTTGTAGAGACCTGACCCGAACTCTATTTTTCAACTGATTGAGTATGCACTATGCAGTGGTTAGGTGATAACTCTATCGGAGTGCTGACGCTCGTAAACTCGCTACCGCTTCGCTATCGCGATCGCATCCTCTTGGCAGTCCCCGTCTCAGGCGGCGACAGCAATCTGGCCGAAGTATTAACTGTTCTGATCGTCTTGTTGCTGGTCGCCACAGGGGTTGCCCTCATCTCACGCCGACTTCGTATTCCTTACATTGCGGGTTTGGTGTTGGCAGGGCTAGCCATTACTGAGCTTTTGCCTGATCTCCATCGCATCCGCTTGGACTCTTCCCTAATTTTCAATTTATTCTTGCCCATTCTGCTCTTTGAAGCCGCGCTGAATACAGATATCAGTCGCCTGCGGAGTACGATTAAACCCATTGCCCTGCTTGCGGGGCCGGGGATTCTGCTGTGTGCTGGCATTACTTCAGTTTTGCTGAGACTAGAGCTAGGTTTAGATTGGATACCCGCCTCATTGGTCGGCGTGATTTTGTCCATTACGGATACAGCCCTAGTGATTGCGGTGTTTAAGGAGGTGTCCGCGCCTCACCGACTGGTCACCCTAGTTGAGGGTGAAAGTCTGGTTAACGATGATGTGGCTCTAGTTTTATTTAGCCTGATTTTGACTGTTTACAAGACGGGTTCATTATCGCCTTTATATGTAGTCCAAGAATTTTTGTTCGTCATTATCGGCGGTGCTTTAGTCGGTGCCGCTTTGGGATACCTCAGTATTCGGTTATTGGGCCAATCCGATGACCCCTTGAGTAGCATTCTCCTCACCGTTGCCATTGCCTTGGGAGCCTTCCAAGTGGGTCAGTTTCTCCACGTATCCGGCGTCGTTGCTGTTGTTGTGGCGGGATTGATTGTCGGCAACTTCGAGCATTCCGAAATGACCTCAGCCTCGACTCAAGTGACGTTGTTCAGCTTCTGGGAATACGCTGGCTTTGGGGTCAATACCTTTATTTTTTTACTCATTGGTCTAGAGATTAATCTCAGCACTCTCTGGTACACGTTGCCAGCCGTTTTCTTAGCCTTTATTGCCTATCAAGTCGGGAGGGCAATCACTGTATATCCGCTTTTAGCGTTGGTTCGTTTTTTTGACCGACCCATTCCTATGCGCTGGCGGCACGTTCTGTTTGTCGGCAATATTAAAGGCTCGCTCTCAACAGCCTTGGCTTTGAGCTTACCACTTGGGTTGCCAGGACGAGAAAAACTGATTGCGATCGTCTTGGGCATTGTTTTGGTCTCTCTGGTGGGACAGGGGCTGAGTCTGCCTTGGGTTGTGCGACGTTTAAAGGTAGCTCACCGCTCGGAATCGTACCACCAGATTGAGGAATTGCAGGCTCAACTGATGACGGCTAAGGCAGCTCAGGATGAATTAGATAGTCTGTTGAAATCAGGAGTTTTGCCCAAAGCTGTCTACGAAGAGATGCGAGCCGCGTATCAGGTGCGGGTAGCAGCGTCGGAAAGAACGTTGCGGGATATCTACAACCAGCGTCCGGAGCGATCGCCCGAAAGTAAGGGTGAAAGTCTTTCGGACGCGCTTGGCGATCGCACTAAATTAGACGCTATCCGTCGGCAGTTGCTCCTAGCCGAAAAAGGGGCACTCACTGATGGTTTACGCAGGCGAATTCTCTCAGAAGAAGTGGTACAAGACCGCCTCAAAACACTTAATGAGAAACTGCTGAAGCTGGAGGATGATTAGAACGCAGACCCAAATAGCCCACCACCTGATGCAACATTTCAGATTTAGTCACCACTAGAACAGTTGACCCTGCCTCTAGCATGGTATTGCCATTGGGAATGACTAGATCGGCATGGCGATGGGGTTGATAGCCAATGATCAAAGAACCCTCTGGAAAACGGGAATCCTTAGCAACTAGGGCAATGCTACGACCAGCAACATGGGACTCCGGTGGAATTTTCAGCTTGAAGACTTCGACCTGTCCCTGCTCGAAGTGCATCATCGATTCCACTTGGGGATATTCAATGGTAGTCACCATCGTAGTAACGGCGAGGTCAATGGTGCCGATTACGTGATGCGCTCCTGCCAGACGATACGGTT
>DATNQP010000449.1:0-5077 GCA_036703965.1 Leptolyngbyaceae cyanobacterium | reverse complement strand
ACGGGCTTACATTACCGCCCCGATCTTTTGCGGCAATCAACTTTGGGGCTTGTTAGCGGTTTACCAAAATGGCAGTCCACGACAGTGGCAAGAGGCAGAAGTCGGAATTGTCACTCAAATTGGGAATCAGCTTGGAGTCGCGGTGCAACAAGCCGAACTGTTTGCCCAAACGCAGCACCAGGCGGAGGAACTCCAAACAGCAAAAGAAGCCGCTGATGCCGCTAACCGAGCAAAAAGCGAATTCTTAGCCAACATGAGCCACGAACTCCGTACCCCACTCAACGCTATCCTGGGCTTCACCCAACTGATGCAGCGCGATCGCACTCTCACCTCTGACCATCAACAATATATCGAAATCATCAACCAAAGTGGTGAGCATCTATTGGGACTGATTAACGATGTGTTGGAGATGTCCAAGATCGAAGCCGGACAAGTCACGCTGCACGAAACGGAATTCGATCTGCACAAGCTGCTGTATAGCTTGGAAGCCATGCTGCAACTGAAAGCACAATCCAAGGGCTTACGACTGAGTTTTGACTGTGCCGCAACCGTACCGCAATTCATCAAAGCCGATGAAAACAAACTTCGTCAGGTATTAATTAACCTGCTGGGCAACGCGATTAAATTTACTGGCAAGGGCGGTGTAACACTGCGAGTACAGACGTTGCCTGCAACGTCTGTACAGAGTTCAGGAGGAAAATTCCCCATTCCCCACTCCCCACTCACCCTTTGCTTTGAAGTTGAAGACACGGGAGCGGGAATTTCTGCCGAGGAACTTGGCAATCTGTTTCAGGCATTTAAACAAACACGAGTGGGGCGGGAGTCCAAAGAAGGAACAGGTTTGGGACTACGGATCTCTCAGAAGTTTGTCCAACTGATGGGAGGCGAGATTACTGTTAAGAGTGAACTTGGCAAAGGCAGTTGCTTTACGTTCCAAATTCAGGCTGGTTTGACTGAAGCAGTACCAATCGCAGTATCATCTGACATCGATAGCGCATCAAGTGTTGCACCCGGACAGCCAAACTATCGCATCCTCATTGCGGAAGATAAACCTGCCAACCGCCTACTGTTGGTCAAACTATTGAGCGATCTGGGCTTTGAGGTAAAGGAAGCTGAAAATGGGCAGGAGGCGATCGCACTCTGGCAACAGTGGCATCCTCACCTCATCTTCATGGACATGCGGATGCCAGTTGTTGATGGTTATGAGGCAACGCGGCAAATCAAACAATCCCAAGCGATATTGCTTGGCAACGCTAACGCGACTGCCCAAAAAAACCGGGAACTTAGTCCGCCACCCTTTGATTTACCAACCGTTTCAGTGATCATTGCGCTGACGGGTAGTGCATTTGCAGAACAGCGGCAAGAAATCTTAGCAGCAGGCTGCGACGATTTTGTGAGCAAGCCGTTTCGCCGCGAAGACATTCTCGAAATACTAACCAAGTATTTGGGGGTGCAATATTGCCATGAAGCCAGTGCGATCACGCAAGCGGGTGCGGCTAACGCGATCGCCACAAACTCAATGCAGCCCCAACCTGATTACACGCTTGATGCGGCTGCCCTAACCATCATGCCATCCGAATGGATTGCCCAATTCCACAATGCAGCCGCCCAAGGTAACGATGAGGTCAGTCTCAAACTCATTCACCAGATTCCCTCTGAACAATCCTCACTGATTGCGGGTTTGACCAAGCTAGTGGAAACCTATCAATTCGACCAACTAATGCCGATCTGCGCTGACGCTCGAAGACTCGCTACCGCAGCAGCGCTAGGCTAACGCCGAGCTTTGCTGCTAGCGCACCATGCTACGCAAACGCAAACGCTATCGCCAGGACCGATAACCCTAAAAAATAGCTGAAATGCACCTGTGGGGAATCAAGTGAATATGGATGTCAATACTAATGAATTTATAGCGGATATTCTCATCGTTGATGACAAGCTTGAAAATATTCGCTTTTTATCTAGTTTTCTATCGAAGCAAGGATACCAAGTCCGCAAAGCAATCAATGGGCAAGCCGCTTTAATGGCTGCCAGAACAGTGAGTCCTGATCTGATTCTTCTGGACATTAATATGCCAGGAATGGGAGGCTATGAAGTTTGTCAACAATTGAAAGGCGAACTCCAAACCAGTTCTATACCTATCATCTTCTTAAGTGCTGGCGATGATATCGGTGATAAAATTCGAGCCTTTCAAGTTGGAGGCGTAGATTATATTACAAAACCGTTTCAACTAGAAGAAGCATTAGTCAGGATTCAAACTCAGTTGAAAGTCCAAAGCCTTCAGAAAAAGCTCCAAGTTTGCAATGAACAGTTGCAGCAAACGGTAACAGCTTTGCAAAAAACTCAAGCCGCATTGGAAGCCTCGGAGGCAGAACTTCGCGCCCTATTGAAAATGTAAATGCCGCTTAGTAAGTGCTTGCGCACCTACATCCGTCGCTTCGCTGAAATATTGGATAGGACTGGATATGTAAGGAGCGATCGCTCACTTGCAAGCCAACTATAGCAAACAGTTACAAATCTCCGTTAAGTAAGTGCCCTGATAGGTAGGGTCGGAGCCTTCCTACTCAAAATTGAGGGCGTTGCTGAATGATAGAATGATCTAAGCAGAGTGTCGTCAGCCGCCTAACTTATTATAACTACATAACTAATTAGTGATTAACTGATTCATGCTCAACCCTTTGGGGCTAGAGTCTGTCTACCAAGTCAGTTTTGTAAAGAATTATTACAGAAAACTACAATAGCATAAAAAGGGAGATATATCCCAGAGTAATATTCAGCAGCTCAAAAGCAGAGATTTCACATATTTTGAGGTTTGCCGACACAGCCTAGCTCGTTAGTAAGGAACTCGCTGTCGAATGGAAAACTCCCTGATCAGATAAAAAGTTTGTCGATTAACGTAGAAGAAAGTCTAGAGAAAAGCGTGGAGGCAGGCAATGGCAACATCTATGTACACAGCCGAAAGATATCTGGGGAATAAGCGCCCTTGGTATGAGGGTCCAAATGGAATTTGCAATATTTCCGAGCCGACACTGCTCCCCATGGGGGAGGATAAGCCACCTCAGTTGATTTATCCTACCCACTGGAGCCAAGCGAGAGGTATTGTACTAGAAGCCAAAAAACTGGCAAGAGAAAACGATGCACTCTTAGTCCTGATGCTCTATGGAGAAGCACCTGACACAGAAGTTCAAGCGTTGGTACTTGATTTAGCAGATGCTCAGGTACTTCCGCTTTGGATAGGAGAGCAAAACAGGAAAAAGTTCGACAAAGCTATTGCGTGGTTGTTGGGAGGCATTATGGGCAAGGCTGATCCAAAGGAATGAAAGTTTAGGGAAAGGGGCTTTTCAACGCACATTCCGCACGCTGAAGTGTCACCCTAGGTAATTCGGGGAATTGCTGATTGGGGACTAGGAACTTAGAAGAGGTTTCCCAGTGGTCTAAATTCTTCTAAATTACCAGTCCCCCATTCCCCAAAAAACGACGATACCAGTTGAGGGTGCAGAATGTGAGTGAATGCCTAATTATTTTTACTCGATACCCGGAGCCAGGAAAAACCAAAACACGGCTGATACCCGCACTTGGGGCAGAAGGTGCGGCAACGCTTCAACGCCAGATGACGGAACATACACTGGCTCAGGTGAAGGAACTCCAGGCTAAGCGTCTGGTTTCAGTGGAAGTCTACTTTGTTGGTGGTAATCAACAGCTGATGCAGAGTTGGCTAGGAACTAGCGTCATCTACCGGCAGCAGGGTGATGGAGATTTGGGAAGACGGATGGCGATCGCTTTTCAGACAGCTTTAGAAGCAGGTAAACAAAGGGTTGTCGTTATTGGCACTGATTGCCCCGATCTCAAGGCTGAGGTAATGGTGAAAGCGTTTAACGCGCTTGAGCAGCATGACTTGGTGCTTGGACCCGCGCAGGATGGCGGCTATTATCTGATTGGTCTGTGTCGGTTGATTCCGCAATTGTTTACAGGCATTAGCTGGAGTACAGCTGAAGTCTTGCAACAAACGATGAGTATTGCACAGAGGCTTGAGTTAGCTGTTGCTTATCTTCCCATGCTGAGTGATGTTGACCGTCCAGAAGATTTAGTAAGTAATCCCTTTTCAGTTATTCGGTGAATAAGTCATAAAGTTCATTCCCTTGTGGACTTCGATTCTGACGGTACATCAACTCTTCTACAACGGCTAAAGCCCTTTCATTTTATTCTTTATTCCTAATTAATTTTGGTTGATACTGAGCCAATAATTTACTAGATTTATCTGAATTTAAAATTGAGTATTCTCCTTATGAGAATAACCTGTTAAAAAATAAAATATTTCCAGGCTTAACTCTATGGGTCGAAGAGTCTTTCTGTGGCATAGTGCTAATCTACTGGGATTAGCAGGGCTAGGCGTGACGAGTTGCAGTTCTGCCAAACATCACTCAACCTCGACGCAGCCACAAACAACACCTGTCACTAAGACGATGAAACTTGAGAGTACAGCGTTCACAGCCGACGGAATGATTCCGTCTCAATACACTTGCGATGGTCAAGACATCTCCCCGCCTCTGAGTTGGGATGCTCCACCCGCAGCAACACAGAGCCTCGCTTTAATTGTCGATGACCCGGATGCCCCAGGCGAGATATTTGTCCACTGGGTTCTCTACGACATACCACCTGAAATCAATCAGCTATCCAAATCCATTACCCCTGAACCTACGTTACCGGGTGGTGGTGTTCAGGGGAAAAATGATTTTGGCAATTTGGGTTATGGCGGTCCTTGTCCACCATCGGGCATCCATCGCTACTTTTTTAGACTCTATGCCCTAGATAGAGAGCTGGGATTAAAATCGGGTGCTACTAAAGAGCAGCTGGAGGCGGCAATGAATGGTCATATTCTCGCAGCCGCCGAACTCATTGGACGCTATTCGCGCTCCTAGTACAGCCGGATAGGTGAGCATTGACTCAGTTAGATTTGCAGCTCAAAACAACGGGTGACTGACCATTAACGGCTGATTCCTAACTTCACCGCTGTGCCAGTGGCAGTGATGAGAAGTAATGCGCCTTTTTGGTCAACATTAATCGTGCCAGTATCGATCTC